>DATLTB010000047.1:0-2112 GCA_035533815.1 Chitinophagaceae bacterium | reverse complement strand
CTGAAAATAATATTATCAGAATAAATTTTATAAATTATAATATTATTATTTTTTCGTAAGGATGATCAAAATTATTTTTTGGTTTAAAATTGATTTTTTGCCTTGAATTTTCGGATTATATGTTTTTAGGATTATCCATTTAATGCTCGCTACGTAGGTCCATTGCGCAGAGGCCCCATAGCTTTGAAAAAAACAAAGCTATGTTCAAAGGTATAAGTGACGACCAATTTAACCAATACTTCCAGGATGAAGAACACTGCCTGAAGTATTTAGCCAGTCTGAAGTGGGATAAAGGCTATAATTGTAAGAAATGCGGGTCGGAAAAATGGTGGAAAGGCCGACTGGCCTATGATAGAAGGTGTCAAAAGTGTGGGTATAATGAATCCCCTACAGCCGGCACCTTGTTTCACAAGTTGAAATTCAATCACTGTTGTCCGACTAAACTATAAGAAAATGGGGGTATAAAAAGGGCGATTCCGAGGAACCGCCCAAAATAGTTAGGTTTGAGCTAGCACACCTAAACCATAACTATTATGGACGAAATTAAAAAATTTCCCGGACAGCCGGTATTATCCCAGATTTTGGATGTCATTCCTTCGGGTATCATTAATTCCGCGAATAAAAAGCACCAGGCCAACCGGTATTACAAACAACTTCCCTTGAGGGTCCACCTGGTGGGGCTGCTCTATGGGGTATTCAGTTATTGTAACGGACTCAGGGAATTATGTGAGGGCATGCTGGCCTGCGAAGGCAAATTGTCGCATCTGGGACTGGACAAAGCTCCGGCCCGGAGCACCCTTTCGGATGCCAATAACAAAAGGAGCTACCTGGTCTTTGAGACGATTTATTACGGGTTACTGCACAAATACCACAGTTTTATCTCGGACAGCCGGTTGAAGGGACTAAGCATCAGGAATTTAAAGATTATTGACAGTACGACGATCCGGTTGTTTAGTGAAATTCTCAGGGGAGTAGGCCGTAATCGCCTGGACGGGGGTCGAAAGAAAGGGGGGATCAAGGTCCATGCGATGATGGATGCCTTTAGCGGAGTAACGGAGTTCGTCAGGATGACCCCGGCCCGGGAACATGACCGTAACTTCCTGTATCACTTGAAGTTACCTGAGAAAAGCTGGATTGTCTTTGATAAGGGATACAATGTCTATACTCAAATGGCCAAGTGGGATAGACAAAAGGTTTACTTCGTTGCCCGCATGAAGGATAATGCGGATTTTCATGTCACCAAGGTCTTGGTAGACCGGACAAAAAGAATCCGGGGCAACGGGGTAATGAAAGAACAATATATCACCATTGGAATAAAGCAAAACGGAATAGAAATCCAAAGATTGAAACTGCGCAGGGTGATTTTCAGGTCTCAGGATGGCAGGATCTATGATTTTATGACCAACAACTTCATCCTACCGGCTTCTCAGGTAGCCACCATCTATAAAAACCGCTGGATGATCGAGCTGCTGTTCAAGCAAATCAAACAGAACTTCCCTTTGCGTTATTTCTGGGGAGAAAGCGAAAATGCGATCAAGATGCAAGTATACTGTGTTCTGATAGCCCAGCTTCTGATGGTAGTAATCCGCAAGAAAGCCATGACTAAGAAATCCTTTGCCAATATGATCACCGTGATCCGCCTGCACCTGATGAGTTACATGGAATTACTGGAATTTGTAAAGGACACCTATCGGGCATGGAGAAAAACTCACAACGCATCCTTTGCTTTTACCCCTTAGAATCCCCGAAAAAAGGGGGGGGAGCCCCTCCCCAAATTGAATCAATCGCTTTTTGCCGTGAAATCCTTATCCGGAAAGGGTTCTGGTCAATTTTAGATCGGGTTTCCCCGGACAGTAATGATAGATTTTAGGATAAAAAGGGAAACCCTGGATGTCATAGCCTTGACAGATGAAGAATTTCAAAGCCTGTTTGACCTTGATCTTTCTGGTAACAATCGGTTGAGACAGGTCCGGGATGTGTTTTGTTTCTCCTGTACCACAGGATTACGGTATTCAGACCTTGCGCTATTAAGACGGGAACATATCAAAGGGGATGAAATTAAGATCACGGTTAAGAAAACAAAACAATCTTTAACTATTCCTTTAAACACAT
>DATLTB010000046.1:0-13603 GCA_035533815.1 Chitinophagaceae bacterium | reverse complement strand
AAGAAATGATGCTGTTTTATAAGTTGCCTACCTTTTTATAAGGACATAGGCTTACACTTCGAGTGTGCAGAGGAAATTTTATTATTTTTAATAACAGCAACACAGTAAACCAAGTTGTAATTAAATATTTTTAGAGGAAATCAGGCAGGGAACTCATATCAATGACAAACCGGTATTTCACATCGGACTTCAGCATTCGCTGGTATGCCGTATTGATCTGTTGCATGGGGATCACTTCCACATCTGACATGATATTATGCTTACCACAATAATCCAGCATTTCCTGGGTTTCCCCAATCCCTCCGATCATGGAACCTGCCAGGTTCCTGCGTTTTTGCACGAGACTGAAAGCGGCAACCCCGCCTGGGGTGGTCGGAATGCCCACGATCACCATAGTGCCATCCCGGTGAAGCAGGGATAAAAAATCATTATAGTCATGAGGAGCTGATACCGTATCAATAATCAAATCCAGGGAACTGGCCAGTCCCTTCATAGCCCGCCTATCCTGGGATATAATGAAATGATCTGCACCCAGACGCAGGGCATCCTGTTCTTTAGAGGGAGAGGAGCTGAATAAAGTTACTTCAGCACCCATGGCTGCACCGAATTTGACCGCCATATGTCCCAGGCCCCCTAGACCGATCACGCCCAGATGTTGCCCTTTTTCCAGTTTCCAGTATTTAAGCGGGGAATAAGTGGTGATGCCTGCACAAAGCAGGGGCGCTACCCGCTGAAGGGAAAGATTGCCGGGGATCTTCAAGGCATATTCTTCATTGACCACGATTCTTTTTGAATAGCCTCCATAAGTTGGGGTGACCTGGTCCATTTCCGTTCCATTATATGTAGCTGCCAGGTGTACCTCACAATATTGTTCCTGGCCTGCACGGCAACTATCACAGGTTCTGCAGGAATCCACAAAACATCCTATTCCTGCCAGATCACCGACATGGAATGCCTTCACTTCAGCGCCCACCCGGCTTACCCGACCTACGATCTCATGGCCCGGTACCATGGGGTACATGGAACCTCCCCATTCATTGCGGACCTGATGGATATCTGAGTGGCAAACCCCGCAGTACAGGATTTCCAGCAATATGTCATTCTCTCCAGGTTCGCGCCGGTGGAAACTAAAGGGTTCCAATTTAGCGTCCGCACTTTGCGCAGCATAAGCATGTGTCAATGGCATATAAAAGATTTATCTGAAAGATTGGATTAAAATTAAAGAATAAAAAGCACTGCTAACCGACTAAACTAGGCAAAAAAAGAGAAAAAATGAACCCCCCAGGGAGACTCACTCATGTTGCATCTTTGTTTTGTGACAAAGAAAACACTCCATGAACAAAAATACGGAGTTAAAATTTGCTGGTCTGTAGGAATTGATATATACTTTGTGCCATTAAAAAAACTCCTGTCTACGATTTTTTCAGCTTGCTGAGTGTAGTATATATGGTTATTTAGTCATTCAATCAATCAATCCCTTAAATTGCAGCGAATACAACTGGTTATAAAATTCTTTGAACGTATGCTCTTTATTTACCTGATGCCTTAATTTGATTCCTTGAAATATTGATGAATTCTCATAAATTAATCCACCAGGTTAAAAAATATAATCGATTCATTATGAATAATTTGAATTCAAATATTCTGCTCAATATCTAAGTTTTCCACATTATGTTTTTGATTTTATTTCTTATTGATTTTGATTACAGAAAAAAAGATATAAGTTTACACCCAATAGGGTTTTCATAAGATAATAACAAAAACGGCGCATGTCTATGCGCCGTTTTTATTGAAAATTTATTTAGGGGTTTGAAAATATTTTCGGTTGAACAAATATGTTGCCCCTGATCAGGAGGAATGCAACCGGTACTTTTCTATCCAGGTTTCCCATTTTTTGTCTCCGGCATAAAAATTCAATACCCGCCGCATTACTCCTTCGACCAATGCATCAGGACAGGAAGCTCCGCTGGTTAACATGATTTTCACCGGATTAACCTCCGGAAGAAAATGGCTGGTCAGGTTTTCCTTCCGGTTATGGAAATCCCAGTGCAGGATTTCCCGGGAAGAAAGTATTTTTTCAGCGGATGAAATGAAATATGTAGGCAGTTTACCTTCACAGAGTTCCACCAGATGAGAGGTATTGGAACTGTTATACCCTCCAACAACTATGGCCAGATCTGCCTGCTCTCCAAGCATGCCAATGACCGCACTCTGGTTGTCATTAGTAGCGTAGCAAAGGGTATCCTTCGTATCCGAAAAATGTCCTGCTATTTCCTTCAGGCCGTAAATATCCATCATTACCCTTCTGATATAATCAGCAATGGCCTGGGTCTCTGCTGCCAGCATGGTGGTCTGGTTCACGACACCAACTCTTTCCAGATCTTTCACGGGATCAAATCCCCCGGAATGCTGTCCGGCAAAATCCCGGTAAAATAATTCAGGGTCTTGCTTTTTGGTGATATACCGGGAAAGCAGGATGGCTTCCTCCATATTGCGGATGACCACGGTTGGCGCATGGGACTTGCTGCGGGAGAAAGTAGCCCTGGTTTCTTCGTGACCTGGCTTGCCATGCACAATGACAGTATGTCCTTTCCGACCGATAGATTCTGCCTTGTTCCATACCCTCTCCACAAAAGGGCAGGTAGTATTGTAAGTCAGGGGTTCAATGCCCCTGGATTTCAGCTGTTGTTCTATCTCCAATGTGGTACCAAAGGCCGGTATGATGACAATGTCATCCCTGTTGATGGCTGACCAGGGTATGACCTGACCGCCTTCGGTATTGAGGATGAACTGTACTCCGCGGGAAGCCAGGTCTCCATTGACCAGGGGATTATGAATCATTTCGCTCAGCAGGTATACCCTTTTATCCGGATTTTCCTCTACTGCCCGGAACGATATCTCAATAGCATTTTCCACCCCATAGCAAAACCCGAAATGCCTGGCCAAAAGAATCTCCACTTCTCCGAAATCCAGTCTGGTCGGAGAAAAGTCTTTTTTTAGCTGGTCTTCATGCCTGCGGCTTTGCTTAATCCCGGTGATCAGGGAACTGCGGTAAGCTGCGGGTACTACAAACGATTTCATCCTTTCCGCAAAGTTAACCCATTTGTCATTGGACAATAGCGTATCCCAAAACAGGCTATTTCCCCCAGGACCCTTTTCAGGGGCAGGAATGTATTATTCCATCAAAATTCCTATCTTTGCCTCCCTTAAAAAACGTATTCTAAAAGGAGGACACAAATTTTGTCAGAAAACAATCAAGTTGAGGTTCAACCTATTGAGCAACAGGATGTTGCGATTTCTTCCGCCCCCGAGGCGCCTTCGGAAGTCCCCAGTGCCCATGATGATTTCGACTGGAGCCTGGATAAAAGGAATGTATCCGTATACAGCCGGGAAGAAAGAGAAAAATATGACAAGACCTATGATGGCACATTCAAGGCTATTGCTGAAAATGAACTCATCACAGGGTTCATCGTAGCGCTTACAAATACTGATGCCGTCATCAATATCGGATTCAAATCAGATGGACTGATCTCCCTGAATGAATTCAGGGATCTACCGGGACTGAAAGTCAGCGATGAGGTAGAAGTGCTGGTGGTGGAAAGGGAGGACCGGGACGGTCACCTGCACCTGAGCCGTAAAGACGCCCGTAAAATGCGGGCCTGGCAGCGCATCATGGAGGTGCATAAATCGGGAGAAGTGGTCACAGGAACCGTTACCTCCAAGACCAAGGGAGGCCTGATCGTAGATGTATATGGGATGGAAACTTTCCTTCCGGGTTCCCAGATTGACGTCAAACCAGTGACCGATTACGACCAGTTCGTGGGTAAAACCATGGAATTCAAAGTGGTCAAAGTCAACGAAGCCATCCGCAATGCCGTAGTATCCCACAAGGCCCTTATTGAAAGTGACATTGAACAGCAAAGGGCTGATATTATCGGCAAATTGGAGAAAGGGCAGGTCCTTGAAGGCACCATCAAGAATATCACGGATTTCGGCGCATTCATTGACCTGGGTGGCCTGGATGGCCTGTTATATATCACCGATATCAGCTGGGGACGGATTTCCCATCCTAGTGATGTGCTCAAGCTGGACCAGAAGATCAATGTGGTGGTGTTAGACTTTGATGATGAAAAAAGGCGGATCAGCCTGGGTTACAAACAACTCAGCCCCCATCCCTGGGATACCCTTCCGGAAAACATTCATGAAGGGGCAAGTGTTCGGGGCAAAGTGGTGAATATCGAAGATTACGGCGCTTTCCTGGAAATCATGCCGGGTGTCGAAGGATTGGTCCATGTGTCTGAAATCACCTGGGCTTCCAATCCGGTCAATGCCAAGGAATTTTTCAGGATGGGTGAGGAATATGAAGCCAGGATCGTGACCCTGAGCAGGGAAGACCGTAAGATGAGCCTTTCCATCAAACAGCTCACCCAGGATCCCTGGTCAACTATTGAAGTAAAATATCCCGTTGGAAGCAGACATAAAGGAAACGTCAGGAACATCACTCCCTATGGGGTTTTTGTGGAGATGGAAACGGGAATTGGTGGCATGATCCATATTTCCGACCTGAGCTGGATCAAGCGGTTCAATCATCCCAATGAGTATACCCGGGTAGGCAATGAAATTGATATAGTGATCCTGAGTATTGATAAGGACAACCGCAAATTATCTCTTGGCCATAAACAGATTGAAGAGGACCCCTGGAACACTTTTGAGACCATCTTCCCGATTGGTTCCATACACAAGGGAACAGTGACCCGCAGGGATGACAAAGGAGCTACCATTCAATTACCATACGGCCTGGAAGGTTATGCTCCGGCCCGACACCTGAAGACCATTGAAGGTGAAAAAAATATTGCCGTGGATGATGTAATCGATGTAGCCATCCTGGAATTTGACCGGAATGACAAACGAATTCTGGTATCGCATTCCCGGGTTACGGATCAGAAAAAACAGGAAGAAAGGGATGCTGCTGGCAAAGAAAAACGTACGGAAAATGAAAAAACCAAAAAGACGGTAAAAAATATCCAGAGCAAGGTGGAAAAAACCACCCTCGGTGACCTGGGAGTCCTGGCTGAGATTAAACAAAAAATGAAACAGTCAGAAACTGAGGGTAAACCCATAACGGATAAATCAGCTGATGAATTACCTGTAGCCGTTAAGCCGGTGCCTGAATTACCAATCGCGGACAAGATGGAAACACCGGAATCGGTAAACACGGAAACTCCCAGCCCTGAAACTCCGGTTAAAGCAAGTCCGGCTGACCCGGAAAAAGATCCGTCCATTGAAGTGCCTTCCGAATAACTGATCATCCATTTACCTTAATTCAACTGCTCCGGTGTGATCACCGGAGCAGTTTTTTTAAAGTGTACAGTATCTTTAAAATAATACCCCATTCCGTGGTCCCTGTGAAAAACCCCCAATCAGTGGGATCGCAAAGCAGGAAATCCATTCCCGGGGCTCATGAATTTACCGGAGGAATGACTGTTTTTCCCGTAAAAAGAGCCCTGAGCTCTCCGGCTTCCTCCGGCTTCATTTTTCCTCCCAGGATGAGCCGTACCTGGCGCCTGCGAAGGGCACCTGCATATCTTTCCATCTCTTCAGGGGTTACTACCTGCACAGCCGGTACCTGGGTGGGTTTCCCCTGTTGATCCAGCGCGACGAAAGTCAAGTAAGCCTCATTGGACGGATATTTATACTGTTTAACCGGATCCTCCCCCCAGACTTTGACATACACTTCCATGGAGGTCGTGAATGCCCTGGATACCCTGGCTTCAATATGGACTACATTACTGAGTTTGATCGGATTTTCAAACGAGATATTATCCACAGAAGCAGTAACTACCGGGTTACCACAATGCTTCATAGATGAAAGCGCACCGGCAATATCCATCCAGTACATGAGGCGTCCCCCCATCAGGTTGCCAAATACATTGGTATCATTAGGTAATACCAGTTCAGTCATCACGACCAGAGATTCCCCGGTATGCTTAACCAGCAGTGCCATAAATTATACTTTTTGAATTTGAGTGCAAAGTTACGATCTCCGGATGGCTTTGTGTAAACCCCATTTTGAAGGAAAGAACCGGGAAATATGGTCATTCCCACGGGTTTGCCCCCCCTAATTATCCACAAAAGTTTAATCTGAAAGGCATGCCATTCAGTGGATTAGGTCATACTTTGGTCCTTTGTTGAAAAACCCTGTTTGCCGGAAAGCAAAATTGATTATTTTTGCCTGACCTCTTGGTATTTTATTTCAGGGCAGGTTCTGTTTCGGCCGGCATTTCCCCAAAGGTCACCCACCATTCGAAATCAATCATTATGGCCAAGTATATCTTCGTGACCGGAGGTGTTACTTCCTCTTTGGGAAAAGGGATTATTGCCGCTTCTCTTGCCAAGCTGCTACAGGCCAGGGGCCTACGGGTCACTATCCAGAAATTCGACCCCTATATCAATGTCGATCCCGGCACACTGAACCCCTATGAACATGGAGAGTGCTATGTGACCGAGGACGGAGCAGAAACAGACCTGGACCTGGGCCATTATGAACGATTCCTCAGCACCCCCACCTCCCAGGCCAATAATGTAACTACCGGCCGTATTTACCAGACTGTAATCAACAAGGAACGGGAAGGGGCCTACCTGGGTAAGACGGTGCAGGTCATCCCCCATATTACCGATGAGATAAAACGGCGGATCCTGTTGCTGGGCAATGAAGGTCAATATGACATTGTGATCACCGAACTGGGGGGAACCGTAGGCGATATTGAATCCCTTCCTTATATTGAAGCCGTACGTCAGCTTCAGTGGGAACTGGGTAATGAGAACTGCCTGGTGATCCACCTGACCCTTATCCCCTACCTCAAAGCTGCCAAGGAATTGAAAACCAAACCCACCCAGCACTCCGTACGGATGCTGAGCGAGAATGGAGTACATCCGGATATCCTGGTTTGCCGGACCGAAGAACCCATGTACAGCGACCTCAAAAAAAAGATTGCCCTGTTTTGCAATGTGACTGTTGATTCAGTCATTGAGGCCAATGATGTAGGGACCATTTATGAAGTACCCCTGGAAATGCAAAGGGAAAGGTTGGACCAGATATGTCTACAGAAACTCCATATCCCCATCACCAGGGAACCCGAACTTTCCAGGTGGCGGGAATTTCTGGATAAACTTAAATATCCCAAGTCCAAGGTAACCATTGGGCTGATCGGTAAATATGTAGAATTGCAGGATGCGTATAAATCCATTTTGGAATCATTCATCCATGCTGGTGCTGTCAACGAATGCAAAGTGAACGTTCAGAATGTGCATTCTGAGTTCATTTCAAGTGATAATGTGGCCGAGAAACTCGATGGCCTTGATGGATTGCTGGTAGCCCCGGGATTCGGGCACCGGGGTATAGAAGGGAAGATCACCGCAATACGGTACGCCCGGGAACACCGGATCCCCTTTTTCGGGATCTGCCTGGGGATGCAATGTGCGGTCATAGAATTTTCCAGGAATATTCTCGCCCTGAAAGGAGCTCATTCTACGGAGATGAACCCCGATACCCCTTTTCCGGTCATCGATCTCATGGATGCGCAGAAAGCGGTCACTGCAAAAGGAGGGACCATGCGTCTGGGAGCCTATCCCTGCAGGTTGAAGACAGGTTCCCTGGCCGAAAGGATTTACGGCAAAATGCAGGTGAGCGAAAGACACCGTCACCGCTATGAGTTCAATAACCAGTTCATCCACCAGATGGAAGATGCCGGTATGGTTCCTTCGGGAATAAACCCAGCCACCGAACTCGTGGAAATCATCGAGATCCCCGATCATCCGTTTTTCATCGGCACCCAATTCCATCCCGAGCTAAAAAGTACCGTGGAAAATCCCCATCCCCTTTTTGTTCATTTCATCCAGGCAGCCAAGGATTTCAATGAACAAAAAAAGCGCCAGCAACAAGCAGGCTTTACCATTCCTGAGAGTGTGGCACATCTGGATTAATCCTGTTTACCCTCAAGGTAAACGGCTCTCCGTCAAGGGATAGCATGCTGAAACAGCAGGGATATTTTACTCGAAACTGCAGGTTAGACCTGATTTTGCGCTTCCCTGTTTCCTAATCCCCTGACATCCATTTTTGATTACCTTTGCTCCTCAATTATTCATGCCTAAATGGACAGAAATTCAATCATTGGCTGGGCGTTGCTCATCGTGCTGCTTATCGGCTATGTAATTTACAATGAAAAACAGCAGGTTAGTTTCCAGGAGCAAAAGGCCAGACAGGATTCTATTGCCCGCCTGAATAACCCAATACCTGCTAAGCCCGGCCTTCCGGTTGCTCCAGGTCAGGAAACTGCCGTCCAGGTAAAAGATTCCGCGGCTATGGCCGGAGAACTGGGTGGATTTGCCGGAGCAGCAACTGGCATTCCAGCAACAGCCCATCTGGAAAATAACCTGATGGATATCCGGTTTTCCAGCCAAGGGGGCCAGCCCGTATCGGTACACTTAAAAAAGTTCAAGACATTCAAGGGTGCACCGCTGATCCTGATGAACAGTAACTATGAGCGGCTATCGCTGGACTTCTACACTTCGGCAGATCAGTATATCCGGACAGGGAGCCTCTATTTTCAGCCTTCGGCAGTTCAATATAACCCGGATAGTTCGGAATCTATTACCTACACATTGCGAGCCGGTATGGACTCCGCTAACCTCCAATATGTGTATACGATTCACCCCGGCAGCTATATGATTGATTTCGATATCCGGATGAATGGGATGGACCAGGCACTGAAAGCAGATGAAAATTCCCTGGATCTTCATTGGCAGGGCCAAGGCAATCACCAGGAAAATGACCTGGTTCATGAAAGGACGCTCAGCCAGGTCTGTTTCAACACCCAGGACGGACTAAACGATTTCTTCTTCCTGTTCAAGACCCATGATAAGCAATTTACAAAACCAGTCCAATGGCTGGGGTTCAAGGAACAATTTTTCAATACCACCTTCATTGCGAACAATGCATTCAGTGCAGCTGCAGTCAGCACCTCGGTACCTGATTCCGGCAATATCGTTTCCAGGGCTTCCTTCCGTTTCACGCTGCCTTTTGATCATACTGCCCGGTATACTTTTCCCATGCGGCTCTATTGCGGACCCAATGATTACAATATCCTTAAATCCTATAATATCGGGCTTCAAAATGAAGTACAGCTGGGTTACGGGATTTTTGCATTCGTGAAATACATCAATATCGGGTTCATTATCCCCATGTTTACTTTTTTAAGCCGGTTTATCCGCAATTACGGCGTCATCATCATCATCATGACCCTGCTGATCAGGCTGATCCTATCCCCCCTTACTTATAAAAGCTATGTCTCGGCAGCGAAGATGAAAGTGCTCAAACCGGAACTCGATGAGCTGAAGGCTAAATTCAAGGATGACCAGCAGAAATTCGGAATGGAACAAATGAAACTGTTCCGGACCGCCGGTGTCAGTCCCCTGGGGGGATGCCTGCCCACCCTGCTTCAGCTGCCCATCCTGTATGCGATGTATGCCTTCTTCCCATCTTCCATTGAATTAAGGCAGCAGTCCTTTCTCTGGTGCAAGGATATGTCTACCTATGATTCCATTTGGACATTCCCCAACCATTTCACCCTTCCCTTCTATGGTAATCATATCAGCCTGTTTACCATTCTGATGACGGCCACCAGCATTTTTTTGGCCCTGTATAACAAGAATATGACCGACCAGAGCAATCCCATGCTGAAATGGATGCCCTATATCTTCCCGGTTATCCTGCTGGGTGTCTTCAACAACCTGGCCGCAGCCCTGACCTTTTATTATTTTCTGTCTAACCTGATCAGCATTATCCTTCAGTGGGTGATCCAGAGGTATATCATTGACGAAAAGAAGATACACAGCCAAATCCAGGAAAATAAGAAAAAGCCGGTGAAAAAATCGAAATGGGCTGAGCGGCTGGAACAAGCCCAGAAAGCACAGCAGCAATCTGCTACTTTTCAAAAAATACAGCAGAAAAAAGGAAAATGAATAGCTGAATAAGAAAGCGCATAATGGTTCGTGTTCACAGGGGTGGATATTTCAAAAGGTCTTTTGCAGTTTTTATACAGTCGTTCCTTGTGCTTTGTACGGATTATTTCCCGTTCCCCTATTTGGATATTGAAATAAAAGTGCAAATGGTTTGTGTACGATCAATTTTTTATCCCCCCCGTTACAGGGGTTTTAAGACAACAACCTTCCTCCAATTTGCAATACCCGATGGATCCCCAGATTCTATATGAAGTTACCCGGCGGATTGGGAGTATTACCATGAACCGGCCAGAAAAACGCAATGCCCTCAGTTCAGTCCTGGTGACAGCATTAAAGGATGCCTTTACCCGGGCCTTGCATGATGAGGGAGTCAGGGTAATTATGCTTTCAGGTAACCATAAAGCTTTTTCGTCCGGGGCTGATCTCGATGAATTGAAAGAATTTCAGTCCCGTTCCCCGGAGGATAACCTGGCTGACTCCCAGGCATTGATGCAACTGTACAGTCAAATATACCATGCCAGTAAACCGGTGATCGCCCTGGTGGAAGGGTATGCAGTTGCCGGTGGATGCGGGCTGGCAGTTTGCTGCGACTTTTGTTACTGTACCCCCGAGGCCAAATTCGGGTTCCCTGAAGTCAGGATCGGATTTGTGCCAGCCCTGGTCAGCGTATTTCTGGTCAGAAAAATTGGGGAGGGCCGGGCCAGGGAAATGCTGATTACCGGCAGCCTGATCAACGCAGACCGCGCCCTTGAAAACGGGCTGGTCAATGCAATATTTTCAGCTGCCACTATATGGGACCAAACCTATAAAATAGCAGAAGACATTTCAGCAAATTCCAGCGGAAGTTCCATCTCCGGCACCAAGCAACTGATCGCTGCATCCCAGGGAATGAAAATAAAAGATGCCCTGGAGGAAGCGGCCAGGATGAATGCACAGCACCGAAGCAGTGCGGACTGCAAAAAAGGTATTTCCGACTTCCTGAGCGGAAAGAAAATGTCCTGGTGACCCAGGGTTAAACCGGGGAGGATATCTGAAAAATCAAAACCCAGTGCTTTTTTTTGCTTTGATCGGACCAGGCAGGTTATAGCTGCAGCAAAGCCCTGACCGGATCCTGTCCGAACAGCAATTGACCCGGATCTTCCAGCAATTCCTTGACCTTGACCAGAAAACTGACTGATTCCCGGCCATCAATGATCCGGTGATCATAACTGAGGGCAATATACATCATGGGGCGAATCACGATAGTTCCATTTATGACAACCGGTCTCTCCTGGATCTTGTGCATGCCCAGGATTGCAGACTGGGGAATATTGATGATCGGGGTGCTCATCAGGGATCCAAACACCCCGCCATTGGTGATCGTAAAAGTGCCTCCGGTCATTTCTTCCACGCTGAGCTTATTTTCCCTGGCCTTGCCAGCCAGCTCGGCAACCTTACGCTCCAACTCGGCCATGCTCAGGCTTTCCGCATTCCGGATCACGGGGACAACCAGTCCCTTTGGACCGGAAACAGCAATGGATATATCACAATATTCATGGTAAACCAGCTCTTCCCCATCTATATAGGCATTCACTGCCGGCCATTGCTGCAGGGCAAAACAGGAGGCCCTGGTAAAAAATGACATGAAACCCAGATTCACATTATGGGTTGTTTTGAAGGTTTCCCGGTATTTAGTCCTTAGGTCCATGATCCGGCCCATGTCCACTTCGTTGAAAGTGGTCAGCATGGCCGTATTGTTTTTGGCTTCCACCAGCCTGCGGGAAACCGTTTTCCGCAGGTTGCTCATTTTCTCCCTCCGTTCATTGCGGGTAATCGGAGATTGTTCGTTTCGGGTTACCGGGTGAGCCAGGGCGACAAAAACATCATTTTTCATGATCCGTCCCTGGGAGCCGGACCCTTTGATCTGTACCGGATCTATTTTCTTTTCTGCGATGATCCGGGCTGCAACCGGACTTGTTTTGGCCCCTTCCACCTGAAGGGCCGCCGGAGCCTGGTCTGACACTTCTGCGGGCTTGGGTTTTTTCTCTTTTTCAGGTGCTGGGGTTCCCTTTTCAGGGGAGGGGACGGGGGTTTGTCCGGCAGGTTTAGTCGCCTCCGTGTCAATCTTTCCGGCAATATCCCCGATTTTCAGGGTATCTCCTTCTTTGGCCAGGGTCTGCAACACGCCCCCTTGCTCGGCATTGAGCTCGAAAGTGGCTTTTTCCGATTCCAGTTCACAGATCATCTCATCCCTTTCTACATAATCACCGTTGTTTTTCAACCATTTTATCAGGGTGACTTCACTTATAGACTCACCAACTACCGGTACTTTTATGTCAATCATGTGGAAGGATTATATGGAAAATGCAGTATCGATGATTTCCTGCTGTTCCTGGTTATGTATTTTAATATATCCCGTAGCCGTGGCTGCTCCCGGATGACGGCTGATCATTCCGAAATTGAAAGTTTTCAGGTTCATCTGCAAATACCAGGCTGCACCCATGTTCAGCGGTTCTTCCTGCACCCAGAACCAGGTGGCCTGCCTGAATCTCCGCTGTAAATCATCCAGCTGTTTGATCGGAAGGGGATATAGCTGTTCCAGCCGGATCACCGCCACATCATGCCGGTTATCCCTGAGCTGCCTTTCACTCAGGTCAAAATATATTTTCCCGCTGCAGAGCAAGACCTTTCTGACCTGGTCCTGATCGCAGAACTCATCCTCCAGGATTTCCCGGAATTCTCCAGAAGTGAACTGATCAATTCTGGAATAGCTTCTGGGATGGCGGAGATTGGCCTTCGGGGAAAAATTCACCATGGGCTTGCGGAAAGGCCAGGCCAGCTGCCTGCGTAAGCCATGGAAGAAATTTGCGGAAGTCGTGCAATTGGTCACCACCATGTTGAGATCTCCGCACATCTGCAGGAAACGTTCTATCCTTGCGCTGGAATGTTCAGCTCCCTGTCCTTCATATCCATGGGGCAGCAGCAACACCAGGCCGCTCATCTTCTGCCATTTCTGTTCCGCAGAAACGATGAACTGATCGATAATGGTTTGGGCTCCGTTGCTGAAATCCCCGAACTGGGCTTCCCAGATCGTCAGTACGTTGGGATTGGCCAGGGAATACCCGTATTCGAAACCCAGCACGGCAAATTCGCTGAGCAGCGAATTATATATCCGGAATTTCCCCTGATTTTCCACCAGGCGGCTAAGGCGGTTATATTCTTTATCGGTTTCTTCATCCCGCAATGTGGCATGCCGATGTGAAAATGTGCCCCGCTTGACATCCTGACCGCTCATCCGGACATTCCTACCTTCTGCCAGTATGCTGCCATAGGCCAGCAGTTCACCGCTAGCCCAGTCGAGCTTGCCCTCTTCATTGAACAGCCGTTGTTTTTCCAGGAGTATTTTTTCCACTTTTTTCAGGGGCTTGAATCCTTCCGGCAGGATCATCATGGCTTTGAATATGGTATCCAGCTGCTCCCGGCTTATGGCTGTTTCCGGAGAACGGATAAAGTCCTCCTCCGTAGCAGTTCTCAGGGACTGCCACCAGAGTTCAGGATGCTGGAAAGTATAAGGTAGCGGATGCTGCTTCACTTCATCCAGCCT
>DATLTB010000045.1:0-95043 GCA_035533815.1 Chitinophagaceae bacterium | reverse complement strand
TTTTTATTCACATAAATAATCAGGTTAGTAAATTACTGAAAGTCAAATTCTATGGGCAAACCAGTTCGTTTTCTAATTGAATAGATTAATTTTTAAACAAATTTGAAAATAGGTGGAAAACTTGTGGAAAAACAGGAATTTGTAAAAAATATAATTAGGCAATCAGCCATTAAGATATTCAGGTATTTTACATTTTATAAAATAAACCAGGATCTGGCACCCCTATCTTTGTTGAAACAGCACCTCTTTAAAATTCAAATGGCAGTCCTCATAGGCTGCCATTTTAAATATAGGTCAATTACTTGATTATCAATATATTATCAGACTTCTGATTTTTCGGATTTATTATTGCTTTTGGAAGTATTCTTTAATGAAAACCGGATCTGTTGGTTTTCCTTGTCCAGTTCAGCAATCAGGATATCCCCGTTTTTTATCCTTAGGCTTAGGATCTCCTCAGCGAGGGGATCTTCCAGGTATTTTTGAACAGCTCTATGAAGCGGACGGGCGCCAAACTGGACATCATACCCTTTCTCGGCCAGGAAATCCTTGGCTGAATCACTTAGCTCCAGGGAAAACCCAATTTTATCCAGGCGTTTAAGCACATCCCGCATAGTGATATCAATTATTAAATTAATGTGTTCCTTATTGAGGGAATTGAAGATCACTACATCATCAATCCTGTTGAGGAACTCAGGGGAAAAGGTCCGTTTAAGGGCTTTTTCAATCACTATTTTGGTATTTTCATCATCAGTCACGGCACGGGCTGCAGTAGCAAAACCCACGCCGGTCCCAAAATCTTTCAGCTGGCGGGCTCCGATATTTGAAGTCATGATGATCAGGGTATTCTTAAAGTCCACCTTTCGACCCAACCCGTCGGTCAGGATTCCGTCATCCAGTACCTGGAGCAGGATATTATATATATCCGGGTGAGCCTTTTCAATTTCGTCCAGCAGGATCACGGAATATGGTTTCCGCCTCACCTTTTCGGTCAGCTGCCCCCCCTCTTCATATCCAACATATCCCGGAGGGGCTCCAATAAGCCTGCTTAGGGAAAATTTCTCCATATACTCACTCATATCAATCCTCACCAGGGCATCATCAGAATCAAACATATACCTGGCCAGGGCCTTGGCCATCTCTGTCTTTCCTACCCCGGTAGGTCCAAGGAAAATGAAAGTACCTATCGGTTTACGCGGATCTTTCAGTCCAACCCGGTTACGCTGAATGGCTTTGGTCACCTTGCCAATAGCTTCGTCCTGACCTACCACGGCTCCCTTCAGGTCCTCGCCCATCCTCCTCAGCTTGTCCGTTTCAGCCTGCACCATCCGTTTCACCGGAATACCGGTCATCATGCTGACTACTTCGGCAATAGCTTCCTCGTCTATCGGATAACGCTTATGTTTGACTTCTTCCTCCCAGACTGATTTGGCATGCTCCAGTTCCTCTCCAAGTCTTTTTTCGGTATCCCGTAGCGCTGCAGCCTCTTCGAACCGCTGGCTCTTCACTACCTTATTCTTTTCCTGCTTGATGTCCTCGATCTGGCGTTCGAGTTCCAGGATATTGCCGGGTACATTGATATTTTTCAGGTGAACCCGGGCACCCACTTCATCCAGCACATCAATGGCCTTATCTGGAAGTAACCGGTCAGTCATGTATCTGTCGCTCAGCTTCACGCAGGCATCAATGGCTTCATCCGTATATACTACATTATGGTAATCTTCATACCGTGACTTGATATTGGTCAGTATCTGGATGGTTTCCTCTACAGTGGGAGGATCCACCATCACCTTTTGGAACCGCCTGTCCAGGGCACCGTCCTTTTCAATATACATGCGGTATTCATCCAGGGTGGAAGCTCCAATACATTGTAATTCTCCCCTGGCCAGCGCCGGTTTAAAGATATTGGAGGCATCCAAAGACCCTGAAGCTCCTCCAGCTCCGACGATAGTATGGATTTCATCGATAAATAAGATTACATCCCGGTTCTTCTCCAGTTCATTCATGATGGCTTTCATGCGCTCCTCGAACTGACCACGGTATTTGGTGCCGGCTACCAGGGCTGCCAAATCTAAACTGACTACCCGTTTGTCAAACAGCACCCGGGAGACTTTCCGCTGCACGATTCTAAGAGCCAGCCCTTCCACAATGGCAGTCTTTCCAACTCCCGGCTCGCCGATAAGGATGGGGTTATTCTTTTTACGCCGGGAAAGGATCTGGGAAACCCTTTCAATTTCCCTTTCCCTGCCGACAATAGGATCCAGACTGCCGCTTTCGGCCAGTTTGGTGATATCCCTGCCGAAATTATCCAGCACAGGTGTCTTTGATTTGGTATTAGTCTGCTTGGCCTTTGCCGTGAATCCCTTCCCCCTTTCCTCATCAAACTCTTCCTCCCCGGGATCATCTGTAAACTCTGATTTGGGGTCAGTGGATTTTACAAAGCCCAGCTCATTTTTAAAAGTATCATAATCCACATCAAACTGCTGCAGGATCTGGGTGCAAATGTTTTCTTTGTTTTTTAAGATAGAGAGCATCAGGTGCTCGGTCTCCACAGTGGCACTTTTCAGGGATTTGGCTTCCAGCACAGTGACCCGGATCACTTTTTCCGCCTGTCTGGTCAGTGGAAGGCTGTTGATATTGGCAATGTTCTTACCGGTCTTATCCTTTACTGCCAGCTCAACTTCCTTGCGCAATTCATACAAATCTACATTGAGCGCCTGCAGTATCTTGACTGCAGTACCCTCTCCTTCCCGGATAATGCCTAGCAATAAATGTTCTGTGCCGATAAAATCATTTCCCAACCTTAGCGCTTCTTCGCGACTGAAAGAAATGATTTCTTTTACCTGGGGTGAAAAGTTTTGATCCATTTTTAAGCAAATTGACTGCTTTGGAAGTTGATCTAACCCACTTACTTACACAATATTAGGGAATAATTTTGAATTGATGTTTCCCTTTTTGCTGTAAATAAAACCGTTATGCATCAAAATATACGATTATTCCTGGTGAATAGGTTCAAAATTGATACCAAAGCAAAATACAATTGGATTTTGAGGAATCGCAGAATCCCGGGGTGCTAAATTGGCATGGATTAATGAAGATTGTTTCAAGCCCATTAATGTTTGAATGGCCACCATGGCCATTCCTGGTCAGTATTGTTTCACAAACTGCTTTTACTTTAATTAAAGCCAATTTAACCGATACAGCTCCTGATTCATGCCATTAAAGCATCCCAGCCTGATGCCGTTTATTAAACTGCAGGTGGATTGGGGTGGAAAATTTACTGTGATCCCGGCTTTTCCACCTGATTCTGATTATTACACAATATGCGGATTGGGGAAGAAAGGCTTCTGAAGAACAGGGTAATTAAGGATAACCATATCGCTCCAGAAAAAAGCTAAAGCCTAAAAATCAGATTGCCCGGATTGATTTTCCAAATGATGCTTTGCTTAATTTCGTTTAGCCGGTAACTACACCTGATCATGCTAAATGTAACTATCCTGGGAAATAATTCCGCTGTTCCAATCGGTGATCGTCATCCCACTTCCCAGGTCGTTACTTGCGGCGGTCAAAGGATTTTGGTCGATTGCGGGGAAGGAACTCAATTGCAACTTGCAAAATATCATATCCGGTGGGGAAGGATCAATCACATATTCATCAGCCACCTTCATGGGGATCATTATTTTGGATTAATAGGTTTGTTAACAACCCTCAGCCTTTGCGGCCGCATACAGCCCCTACAGCTGTATGGGCCTCCTGAACTGAAAACGATTATCGACCTGCAATTGGACTGTGCAGCATCCACACTGGGGTTTCCCCTGATTTTCAATCCCCTTCAAACTGGTAAAACCAATATGCTTATAGAAGAAGAGCATATGCAGGTAAGCTGTTTCCCAACTAATCACCGCATACCCTGTTTTGGGTTTTTATTCCGGGAAATCGTCAGTAAAAGAAAAATATTAGCGGATAAAGCCCATGAGTTGGGTATTCCTACATTATTTTTTTCCGCGCTGCAGGAAGGGAAAGATTATGTTTCCAGTCAGGGAACAATCATTAAAAATGCCCTCGTTACTGCTGATCCTTTGCCTGGCAGCAGTTATGCCTATTGCGCAGATACAAAATATGATGAATCAGTGATCGGTTTTATCCAGGGATGCGATCTGCTCTATCATGAAACCACCTACCTGCAGGACCAGTTGGAAAAAGCAATTGCCCGGTTTCATTCCACCACCATACAGGCGGCTACCCTGGCTAAAAAGGCGGGAATCAAAAAGCTCCTGATCGGCCATTTTTCCAGCAAGTACCCCGACATTCAGCCCTTTCTCAAAGAATGTCAGGCGATTTTCCCGGAAACAGCACTGGCCTTGGAAGGAAAGACTTTTACAGCCGGCTAACCCTACTAATTTTTTTTATATTCAAGAAGATATCCGCGGATCCTGGCTTGAAATTTCTCACTTACCGGCACAACCGGAAGGCGGCATACATTTTCTACCAACCCCATCTCACTGAGATAGGCTTTTATACCACTGGGACTTCCTTCAGTGAATAAAGAACGGATAATATCTGCCAGTTTATTATGCAGGGGTCTTGCACCCGCAAAATCACCTTTGAGGCAAAGTCGGGTCATTATCCCGAAATCTTCCGGGAATGCATTGGCAACGACTGAGATCACCCCATCGCCACCTAATGCACAAAGCGGTAATGTGATTGCATCATCCCCGGATATCACCAGAAACCCCTTTGGCTTATGGCGTAGGATTGCTGTGCACTGCTCAAAATCTCCGGATGCTTCCTTGATGCCGATGATATTACTGCAATCAGCGGCCAGCCTGAGTGTAGTCTCTGCGGTAATATTAGAACCGGTCCGGGAAGGCACATTATATAAAATAATAGGCAACGGGGAATGAGCGGCAAGTTTTTTGTAGTGCTGATATATCCCTTCCTGGCTTGGTTTATTATAATAAGGGCTTACCGATAAAATAGCTTGGTACCCCGCAATTTCCATAGTCCGGAAACTTTCCAAAATATCCTCCGTATTATTACCGCCTATCCCGGCCACCAGCGGTAGTCTGCCTGCTACAGTCTGCATGACGAATGTAAAAATTTCCTTCTTTTCCTCCTTACTGATAGTAGCAGTTTCCCCAGTGGTTCCCAAAGGAACCAGGTATTCTACCCCCGCTGCAATAAGATGTTCCAGCAAGCGCTTGAAGGCACCGTAATCAACCTGAAGGTTCGATTTAAAGGGAGTAATCAGGGCTACACCAGTGCCCCTGAAATGCGGATACATAATAAAGGTAAAATTTGATCAAATAAATAATATAATTTATACTTATTAGTCTAATGATTAATTTTCCTTATAGAATCCCATCCGGGAAAATTTTTCAATCCGCTGTTGGATCCTTTTTTCTGGAGCTATTTTCCGAAGTTCTGCAATGGTTTCGGTAATTTTGGATTTCAGGATAACAGCCATTTCATCGTAATTGGAATGCGCCCCTCCCGTCGGTTCAGGAATGATCCCATCCACAAGCCCAAATTCCTTCATATGGTCAGATGTCAGCTTAAGTTGTTCGGCTGCTTGTTCTTTAAAATCCCAGCTTCTCCAGAGTATGGTTGAACAATTCTCTGGGGATATTACTGAATACCAGCTATTTTCCAACATAAAAATCCGGTCGCCTATTCCTATTCCCAATGCTCCTCCGGAGGCGCCTTCCCCGATAATTATGCAGATTACCGGTACTTTCAGGCGGACCATTTCAAAAAGGTTCCGGGCAATAGCTTCCGCCTGACCCCTTTCTTCCGCTTCCAGGCCAGGATATGCCCCTGGAGTATCAATCAAAGTGACTATGGGCTTACCAAACTTCTCAGCCAGTTTCATCAGCCGGAGTGCCTTCCGGTAACCTTCCGGATTGGCCATTCCAAAATTACGCATCTGTCGCATTTTGGTATTTACACCTTTCTGTTGTCCAATGAACATGACCGTTTCACCTTCTAATAACCCAAAACCACCTACCATAGCCTTATCATCCCGTACATTTCGGTCCCCATGTATTTCAATGAAATCAGTGCAAATACGTTCTATATAGGCCAGTGTATATGGCCGATTAGGGTGCCGGCTCAACTGTACTTTTTGCCAGCTACTCAGGTTTTTATATAGGTTAACTCTGGTTAGTTTTATTTTTTCCTCAAGTTCCTTAGTGGTTGCACTAATATCCACTTTTGATTTTTCACCTACTTGCTTCACTTTCTCCAATTGCTCATATAAATCAGAGATAGGCTTTTCAAAATCCAGAAATTGCATTATCATATTC
This sequence comes from Chitinophagaceae bacterium, assembly GCA_035533815.1. Taxonomy (GTDB): domain Bacteria; phylum Bacteroidota; class Bacteroidia; order Chitinophagales; family Chitinophagaceae; genus JANWKA01. The sequence continues at coordinate 88,741 of DATLTB010000045.1, read as the reverse complement.
AAAAATAATTATAAAGGATTGTAAATATACATCCAAATCAATTTGGGTTTATCTCCTTAAAAAAGTATAGGGTTTTATTTGATGAATCAACTATCTTTGCCCTCCTGAATTATTAATTTTTAGTTCTTTAACAAAGGTTATAAATCAGGAAAATAGATCAAATTATTTATAAAAGATACTCATTTAATCTGGATCGGTAGTTCAGTTGGTTAGAATGCCGCCCTGTCACGGCGGAGGTCACGGGTTCGAGTCCCGTCCGGTCCGCTGGTCAAGAGATCAAACATCTTCAAGCCCGCTTCAAGTGCAATACTGGAGCGGGTTTTTCTTTTAAGGGGTGTCAAATCCAAAGAAAGAATAGCAAAGTCTTTGGTGGTAATTCGGTTAACAGATCCACTCGGATATTTTTGTTAACCGAATGGTCCGGAAACCTTTTACCACACAGCATTTCAGCCGCGTTGCCCACCTGGTCAAAGAGCTTTTAAACGCATCATTCTATTATCTTTAAAAATGAAAATGTATGGCTACGAATCAAAGCTTTTCGATCTGAATTTGGGCGATTAAAGCACGGACCCGCAACGGCAAAGTCCCCCCTCTCCATTCGGATCACGGTCAATGGCGAACGCGCCGAGATCATCACGCACCGGGACGTAACCGCTGCCCTATGGGATCCCAAGGCCCAGCGGGTCAAAGGAGTTACCGATGAGGCTAAGACGATCAATGCCCACCTGGAAACCATGAAAGGGTCTTTACGCATACACGAAATCCGTCTGATCGCATTGGGGAAAACGGTTACGGCAGAGCTGTTGAAGAACGAATACCTGGGCATTCACCCGGATCGTTACAAGCTATGCACAGCTTTTAAAGTCCATCTCAAAAGGATGAAAGAAAAGGTGAAGGTGGGCAATAAGGCGCCCGCTACCCTAGATAAGTATGGCTACACTTTTGAAAAAGTGAAAGCATTTTTGAAACATCAATATAAAATTTCCGATTGCTACCTGGAAGATATCAAGCGATCCTTTGCGCATGACTTCGAGCATTACCTGTCCACTGTGGAGAAATTGCAGAACAATAACGTGATGAAATACATTCGGCAGACGAAGACCGTTCTCAAAATGGCAGTCGAAATGGGATGGTTAGCAGTCGATCCGACTGCCGGTTTCCGGTTGTCCTTCGACGAAAAGGAACCCTTGCGGCTGGAGATGGAGGAATTGGATGCCCTGGTGTCCAAGGAAATCTCCATCGGTCGGCTGGCTGAAGCCAGGGATTGTTATGTCTTCATGTGCTATACCGGGTATGCTTATGAGGATGCCTTGGGTCTGGGGCCGGAGAATATTTTTGTCGGTATCGATAGGAGTAAATGGATTACGAAGGATCGGCAGAAGACGGAGCAGGCAGAATGTGTACCCTTATTTCGTGTTCCACTAGAGATAATAGGACGCTATAATAATCATCCTTATTGCTCAACCAGAAATAAACTGTTGACGGTCCGCAGCAACCAGCGATTCAACGGCTACCTGAAGGAGATTGCTGCCATATGTGGTGAGGTTCCCCCCATTTGTTGTACCACTTTGAAGTAAAAATAAGATGGAATAACTGTTGATAATATTGCAAGGATAATCCAATTTTCTAGACCATAAAAATATTTTAGTTTCTGGTATTTCTTAGAGCCTTTAGAATGTTCCTTCATATTGTTTGAAAACCCCCGCCTGGGGTTTGGGGCGCGGCGAGAGCACCCCAAGATATCCGATCCTGTATTCTTCCATTGCTGTAGCAGTCCCATGGGGTCTGGTAACCCAGGGATTGGTGAGGGCGCTGGGTGTTATAGAACCGGATGTACTCATCCGTTAGCCCTTTGAGATGCCAGCCATCCTGTATGCTATGCAAATAGACACACTCGTATTTATAGCTTCTCCAGTAACGTTCGATCCTTACATTGTCCAAAGCTCGTCCCTTTCCGTCCATGCTGATGCGGATATTCCGGTCTATCCCCATTCCGGTAAAGGCTTTGGAGGTAAACTGACTGCCCTGGTCCGTGTTCAGGATCTCGGGATTCCCATACAAACGGGTTGCCCCCAGGAAGGCTTCGCTCACAAAGCCGAAATCCAGCGTATTGGAGATCGCGTAACTGAGCAGGTATCGGCTGTACCAGTCTATAAAAGCTACTTTAAAAAGAAAGCCCTTCTCCATGGGGACGTAGGTGATATCGGTGGACCAAACCTGGTTGGAACGACAGATATCCAAAGACTTCAGAAGATACGGATAGATCTCGTGGTTCTGGTCCCTCTGGCTCAGCCTGGGCTTCTGGTAGATGGCTTCCAGGCCCATGATCCGGTAAAGGCGCTCCACCCGCTTCGGGTTCACCCCATAGCCTCTCTGCCGCAGGCTGGCATGCATGCGAGGGACCCCATAGAAGGGATATTTGAGGTAGATTTCATCCATCAGGCGCATGAGTTCAAGGTTCCGGGCGTTTTCACCGAAGGACTGGTAATAGAAATGGCTTTTACCCAAGCTCAACAGCGATAATTGGGTGTTCAGGCTCAAGGGGCTGCCCGAGGAGTCTATCCATCCAAGCCGTTCCTTTGCTGGTAGCGGACATACTTTTATTTCCCCATTCCAGCTCCATTTCCAGCTTGCCAATCTTCTGGAACAGCTGCTCGGTAAGCTTTTCATCGGAAGATGTTTTCGACTTACCTGTGGCAAAGAAATCCTTCAGCTTCTCTTTGAGTTGCTTTTTCCACTGGGTAATCTGGGTGGGATGTATACCATGCTTTTAAGCCAAAACAGAGAGGGGTACCTTCTCCTGTAGTGCCTCTATCGCAACTTGTAATTTGAACTCAGGACTGTATCTTTTCCGGGTAGTTTTCATAATGCAAATTTTAGACTTTTTTGCAGTTACCCCTATCTTATTTTACCGGTCCATAATTGGGGAGAAGCTCATACCCTCTCCCACCAGCCAGCCCAAAAACTTCGCAAAAGGTTCAATATCCTGGCCCACACTTGCTTTTTCTAAGGCCTGCATATATTCTACCCTCCGTTCGACCGGTATCACTGTCCATGTATATCCCCCCGAGGCCAGCATAGCATTCATTAAAAAGCGCCCCATTCGGCCATTTCCGTCCATATAGGGGTGAATATATACAAATACAAAATGACCCAATGTGGCCCTTACGGATGCTTCGGTCTCTAATTCCAGTAATTCAAAAAAGACTGGCATCACGTCTCGTAAAGCATCTACATTTAAAGGAACGTGCATGGATCCTCCGATATAAACCTGATGAGTCCGATAACCAGCGAGATCTTCCGGCTTCAGAATGCTGGCAGCTACGCTTGGTTCGAATAATTGCCGGTACCATCTTCCATGATCAGTATCCGCCACATACCCGGCATTTTCTCCGGACAGGATTTTTTGGACACTTTCCTTTACCTGCTGGAATGCTTGCCAGTATCCCCTAGCCGCCATGGCATCCCGTTGTTTTCTGTCTTCGTCATATTTATGGTGATCCCATTCACCACCGCGTACCCGCTCAATAAGCTCCCTACTTACTCGATATCGTTCGATGGACAAAGAATGGTAGGCATCATTTACATACAAATTGTCCATTGTCTTTAAATAAGCCTCTTTATCGGAAGGTATGCCAGGTGCCGGGGGAAAATACGGTATGATAATGCTTCTCATTTGATGCCACATCAGACGTAACCGGTTAACATACGGCGATCTTTCACGGGTGGGTAAATTGATAGTTAACTTTGTATCAAAAGGATCTTCCTCTCGCACATCATATCCTGCGGCAGCCATTGCATCCATGATTTCCTGCGCGATCCGATCCCGGCCAATATTGCGAAAGGCGCCAGCCAACCTGCCGGCATAGGTGGTATGTCCTCCCGCTAATAACACATACAGAACTTCCGAAGAGTCCCGGACCAGAGCGAGGGCCGTCCGGGCGTCTATGGCGTTTTGGGAGAAAGTATTTGGCGAACAAAAGATCAGAGAACCGGCTATTGTATAGCATCTAATTCCCTGTATTAGTTCGGCATTTTCGGCTGAAGGAAGGGCTGCTTTTATGACCAATAAAGATGTTTCATGCGGAAGGGGCATAATATAATTTGATCCTTCCGACGACCGAATCAACAATTGTTTCGGCACTGACCAATTACCGGCATGTAATTGTAGAGATTGTTCCGGCGAAACAATCCAGTCTTTCCCATACTTTTCCTGGAGAAACCGGCCGCAGAACTCCCAATAGGAGCTATACCAGGAAGTGCTGTCGCCCGGGCTTTCATCTGGCCGACCTGGTGTATACCATCCCTTAGAAACCTCTTTTAGGTAGCCATTGTTCACCAATAATTCCCGGCTTATCCGGCTTATTTCAGTTGACTTTATAGCCACTAAACCTTGATCCTGCAATTCATGCAAAGCATCAAGCGCTTCGGCCAGTTTTTCGCTCGGTGTTGCCATATTAAAGATTTTTGCAAGCCATGACGGACTATTTCAAGGTTTCCGCGCGGACTATTTATAGGATTCCACGCGGACTATTTATAGGATTCCACGCGGACTAACATTAGGTTTCCGTGCAAATATACTGAAAATGAAGGAATTACCTCAATAAATTGTGCCTTTCTAAACGATTGATTAAGAAGGAGGATGAAGCGACTTGGTGCTAGAGGATATCCTAATACTATAATTATTCTTTCCGGACTATTCATTTGCAAACTGCCATTTCATATCCGAAATGCCAGCTCAAACCTGATAATCCAGATATAAACATAAATAATATCTTATAGACATATAGAGACCTCAGAAGTCCCCTAACCGATATGAAATAAGAGTGATCTTCCTTTTCCAAGCTTGCTATGAACTAACCATCCGGCGCCAGGCGTAGATAAGCTCTCAGAAAATGTCGTATTTTTGTATCGACAATTCATTACTAATCAATGAAAAATAACAAAACAATTGAAAGCAGGATCATCACTCGGATTTCCCGAATGAAATCCAATGTATCCTTGCGTGGAGACTTCATTGATTTAGGTGGATACGATCAGGTAGGTAGAGCGTTGCGGCAGTTGGCACAAAAAGGAAAGATTCTTAAAATCGGTTACGGGCTTTACGCGAAAGCTAGGGTGTCACCATTGACAGGTGAAGCCCTTCCGGCCCAAAAACCCTACCTATGCTTGCCAAAGAGGCGCTTAAACGCCTGGGAGTAGAAGTAAATCCAACGAAGGCTGAGTTAGACTACCGGGCAGGGAGGACTACACAGATACCAACCGGCAGATTGATTGGTGTAAAAAATAGAATCAGTCGTAAAATAGGCTACAAAGGAGCTTCTATCTATTATGAACACGCATCCTGAAAAAAGTATAATTGAAGAAACAGAGGTAAGCATTCAGCAAGCGGCGGATATGCTGAATGTTTCGAGGCCACATTTGGTAAAGCTCCTGGAAGAAGGCGAAATCCCATTTATAAAAATTGGTCCGCATCGGAGAATAGAAGTGAAAAATATTGTTGCATATGAGAAAAGGCTGAAGGAAAATAGAAGTGAAAAATTAGATTTCTTGGCTAAACAGGCACAAGACCATAATTTAGGTTATTAATGATTCAGACTGTGACCCAAACATTTACACCGCTGTCTCGTTTACCGATGGGATTCCCAAACAGTTTTTCCGAAAATGCAAGGGCCAATACGGCGATATTTATTGCTTTGGAAATGGTTAAAATCCAAAGGATTATTTATCTTTATCTTAGCTCTTTACCCCCAGGTAGCAATTCGGTTAACACCCAATTGCATTACCCACAACCTATTGTTTTTGAAGCGCATAAGGCGACCCGTCCGGTCCGCTGGTCAAGAGATCAAACATCTTCAAGTACGTTTCACGTGCAATACTTAAGGTACTCCTCAAAGTTTTGAAAGAAAGTAAATCAGGTTCTCTAAGGTGGGTTTTTAAAGGTAACTATTACTATTATAATCGATGTGCGAATTTGGGAAACATAACAGATTTCCGGGTAGCCAATTTTCCACATTTCCACTTCAAACCCGAAGGGCAGTTTTTCTAAATACCTCCCCGGGGGATACTGAAACCTTTTACCACGCAACATTTCAGCCGCGTTGCCCACCTGGTAAAAGAGTCTTTTAATGAATCATTCTATCATCTTTAAAAATGAAAATGTATAGTTACGAATCAAAGGTTTTCTCTCTTAATCTGGTTGCTCAAAGCACGAATCCGAAACGACAAAATCCCACTCTCCTTCCGGACCAAAGTCAATAGCGAGCGCCCGGAAATCATCAAATACCGGGAGGTAACTCCTGCCCAATAGGATTCCGAGACCTGGAGGGTCAGAGGGTCAGCGGAATTACCGAAGAAGCCAAAGCGATCAACGTCCAGATTGGAGGAATCCTTATGTTTGGATGCGCAAAAGACGGTTGATCTCATTAGGAAAAACGGTTGAGGCAGAGCAATTGAAGAACGAATACCTGGGGATCCAACTTGTGTGTTATTAGCCATGCGTAGCTTTTGAATGTATCTCGATAAAGGAAATGGAAGCTGTAAATACATAAGCTATTTATATTTAATATTTTATTAATAAATTTATTTTCTTATACCATCGTTATTATAACGACAATTTTTGTATTTTTGTCTTTCCATGAAAGATATAATTAAAGACATAATCGTAAGTAACCAGGAAAGAAAGCCAGGGGAGGGGTTAAAGCCAAGGAACACAGGTATATCTCTGGAAATGGACAAGATACAGTCAATTATCGGCCCCAGGCGGGTAGGCAAGACATCGGCCATGCTTCTTACAATGAAGGAACTTAAGCGGAGAAATCAGGAATCAGATATCCTATATTTTAATTTTGAGGATGAACGGATACAATTTGAACCACAGGAACTGGACCTGATACTTCAGGCATGGCGCGAACTTTTTCCAGACCGGAGCTTGGAACAGGCCTGGTTTTTCTTTGACGAGGTACAAGCGGCACCGGGCTGGGAACGTTTCCTGAACCGGATCAATGAAACCCTATCCAAAAAGATATTCTTCACAGGAAGCAATAGTTCTGTATTACATACGGAGATAAAGTCCGTGATGCGGGGGCGTAGTATAGCGGTGGAGTTGTTGCCCCTGGCTTTCGGTGAATATTGTGATTTTATTGGATTTAACCCTGCATTTCACGGAACCGGGAGGAGCAAAACTGTGGCGGCTTTCCAGAAGTATCTGTTCCGGGGTGGCTATCCGGAGACCGTTGATTTGCTCTCAGAGACGATCCATACGGCCTACCTCCAAGAATATTATAATTCCATGTTACTAAGGGATATAGTGGAATACAACCAATTATCCAACTATTCCTATTTGCGCAATCTTTACCGGCAGGCGGCTGCAAGCATCGGAAATACTGTCAGTATCCGCCGTATGCATAATCATTTAAAGGCACATCAATATAGTGTTGGTATAAATAGTGTATATGAGGCAATGGATATGGCGGAGAATGCTTACCTATTCAAAAGGGTTAGCCGCTTTGATTTCTCAGATAGTAAACGGGAAAAGTCGGATAAAAAGATTTATTGGCTGGATAATGGGCTGCTCACCGCCACTACAACCCATTATGGGGGTAATAAGGGTTTATTATTGGAGAATGCAGTTTTCAGGGAATTGTATCGCAGGTATGGGAATATTTATACTCAAAATATTTATTACGCTATGGATACTTCATCGGCATGTGATTTTGTAGTGTATGCCGAAGGAGGGACGCCTTTACCTATACAAGTTTGCTGGTCGCTTGCAGATCCTCTTACCCGGCATCGGGAATTAAGGGGATTGGTAAAAGCTTGCGAATATTGCCAGGTTAAGGAGGGCTGGATTATTACTGGAGACGAGGATGAGGAATTGGAGCTGGAAGGGCTGCATGTGGTGGTAAAGGCTTCCTGGAAGTGGATGGCAAGTGAATGATTGGAAGTGGGCCACACTCCAATGCGGTCTGGTATAGAGGATAGTTTTCTCAGGATTTATTCATTTACCAGTATAGCTTTTTCCAGACGAGTCAGCGGCCCGGTCAAGACACGGATTGTACCATATCCGTACACTCGATGTTCGTTATCGGACAAGTATTCATGAAATTTTAATTATAAGAAACTATGATTCAATAAGGATTAGTTTGGCATAGAATTGCCGTATGACCTGAGATCATGTCACTGACCTTGTCTGAGTAGTCATATTGGATTCCATAGGATATTTTATTTTTGAAAATCCGCCCTATCCTGAGAAATTATTTAAAAATCGCCATCCGGAACCTGGTTCGTAATAAAATATATTCCACGATCAATATCACCGGACTAAGTCTTAGGCTCGCCTGCACCATGCTCATCATCCTTTATGTTTAGGATGATTTGAGTTTTGACCGGTTTCATAAGAAAAAAAACAGATCTACCGGGTTGTCGTCGATTTGGCGAGCCCCGATGGTAGCATAAATAAATATTCCAGTACGGGCATGATGCCCGGGCCGAGTTTAAAAAAAACAAATACCCGAAATTGATGATTTCGTACGCATTAAGGATGCGCAATTTCCTGTAAAGGTGAGCTCCGGCGTTTTTGATCAGGACGCCCTTTATGTGGATGATAATTTCTTTTCGGTTTTCACCTTCCACATGCTTCAGGGTAATCCCGCCACAGCGCTGAAAAATATCAATTCAGTGGTTATTTCAAAAAAAACGGCAGAAAAATATTTTGGAAGCAAATACAAAGTATTGTTTTTAAATAGATTACGATATGATATACAAAATTGAATAATTATCATATTTATCAATTATATTTAAATATATTGTATTTTTATATTTTTTATCAATTATATCATATGAAAGAAAACCTCATTTTTCGTAAACAATACCTGGATAAAATCAGGCCTTTTATAGGCAACGATCTGATAAAAATCATTACAGGACAGCGAAGAATTGGGAAAAGTTACATGCTTAAACAACTTATCGAAGAGATAAAGAAGGACCACCCTGAAGCTCATATTATTTACATTGACAAAGAACTGGAAGAATTTTCAGGGATTAGGAATAGTGCAGACTTACACAACTATGTCAAAGCCAATATAGCCAAAGAGAAGGACAACTTCTTATTTATCGATGAAGTTCAGGAGATAGAATCCTTTCAACGCTGCCTGAGAAGCCTGATAAATCAGCAGGAATGCGATATCTATTGCACCGGCAGCAATGCTACCATGCTCTCGGTTGAACTAGCCACCCTGTTAGCTGGGCGATACATGGAGTTTCCCATTCATGGGTTAAGCTATTTGGAATTCCTTGAATTTAACCGGATAGTTGACAGCAAGGAAAATTTGAACCTATTTCTGACACTGGGAGGAATGCCTTACCAATATCAGGAATCGTGACCTCGGACCTAATTGACTCGTAAAGTTAGCATAAACTGTTTTGGAGGTTTTGTCCGGTTTTCAAATTATCATTTTCAGTAATTTAAAGTTTGGTATATCATCCGGTAATGAGTACCAGGATAAATAGTTTCGGTGGCAGTTAACTGTTCACAAAGCTTCCTGGCCACTTCATTAAACCTACGCGCGCTCATGGGATGCACCGTGACGGTGATCGTTTGTTTTTGGTCATCGAAGATAATATCAGCGGGTACTTTGAAGAGCTGCCTGAGCAGCATCCTGCCATCTTGCTGAGCTGAGACATAAAAGTCATTGATGAGGTTAAATAAGGCGGTCTCTGCCCGGTAAGCGATCATCATCAGCATGGAATGGACTATTTTCACCTGAGGCACCAGCCTGGAATAGCGGTCTTTCTCGGGCATATCCCCTACTGCCATTTTGGATGGATATTGTTTTCGTTCCTTTTTGAGCAATTCAATATTTATTTGAAGTTGTTCCCCATATTGATGCAAGGAAGTTAAGTGATTGACATAATAGGTATTTCTCATTTTATCCTCATCGGTATGCTCGGGTACATTTTTCTCATAGCTGAGATTAAAGGCTATGATATCGGCCTTCACCCGTCTGAGCAGGGCCCGCTGCTCCCGTAACTTACGGTCGCAGACCATATACTGGGGGTTTGGTATTTTAAATTTAGGATTGACCTCACAGATACCATAGGCCAACAAGGTATCCAATCCATAATTGGGTATCATGTATGCGAAGAAGTTCTCCATATTCCAGCGGCTGAATAAATCAAAAGCCAGCTGCAACCCATCGGCTGTATAATGAGAGGACAGGATGGAAGTCTGATGACCACTGGCCGTCAGGATCCTGATTTCCCGCATCACAAACTCTCCTGGCATGACGACCTGGCGTTCGTAATAACTGACCTTGGTCTTTCTGCCTAGTTTATCTATATGAACCCCCTCTTTAAAGAGGTCTTCGGGTAGCTTTTCACTATCATATTTACGGTAGCATACTACGGCAATGTGGTGGCGGACCCACAGTTCCCTGAATAGGACGGGGGAGTAAGCTTCCCGGTCAAAGAGGAATACCAGGCGGGGGGAACGGGGATCTTCGGTTACCCGTTCCGGGTGGGCTGCATAGAAATCTTTGGTGGCATCCAGCAAGAATGGGATTTGAGACCGGATAGCTCCAATGAGGGTTTCATTTAATTCCCCTTCAATGACCGTGATGGGCTTACCCTCACGGTCATTGACCCAGAAGTCCTGGGTGGCCGCCATGGTCAGCCGGTACTGGGCCAGGTGCTTTTTAGTTAGTTTAGCTTTATGCCCGTAGTAGATCCGTTTGTGACCATCAAAATAATAAAACAGCACCTTCTCCCTTTTTATCCATAGGCGGCTGAGGCCTTCCTTAATCTGTTGTATCTGGGGCAGCCGGGCCAGCTCTTTCAGTTTTTGCCGTAGTTTCTTGGCTGTGGGTATCCGGTCTAGTCCCAATAGCTTGCCCAATTCTCCAGGGGCATAGGTCTTCAGCTGTTCGGGGTTTTTTATCCTCAGCATCCCCATAAAACAGATCAGCACAAATAAGTGGGTGACACTGTAATAATATCCCTTCTTACCACTGCCTTTCAGTTTATCCAACACCTGGGAAAGGCCCTGATTGATCAGGGCTGGAAGGCTAAGCAGTATCCCCCCGTTTTCGACCGCCTTGTCTGCTCCGAATATACTGGGTGTTCCCTGGATCAATCCCACCGATGCCAATAACCGCTCTGTGCTCCGGGTGGCTCCCATGCCGATACCTTCAGCGGCCTGCAGGTCGGCCTGGCTCCTGTCGGTCCTGCTGGTAGCCTGTACTGCAATGGGCATCCCTTCATCGGGAACGCTACATGTTTCCGGTAGTTTTGACTCCTCATTAATGCAGGGAATATCTTCTGACAAAAGGATGCATAGCTGTTCCATCCCTGGTTCCATGTCAGATATGGGAGTAGCAGGAGTATCTGTACACTCCGTCATTAAATCCAGATCAGCGGAAGATACTTGTGGAGGATCGGATACGGCTGGTTCTTCCAAGCAAGACGCCACAGCTTCACTGTTGTCGCCATCTTCAAAAAGATTGCCACTGACCAGTGGGATTACTTTTTCTTGTTTAATTACAGCGGATGACTCCGGTTGCTGAGGTAGGTATTTTTTTTTAACCGCCCATGCTTTATATGGTAACGGATGGCTCCTTCTGTTAGCGACTCTTGTAGGGCAATGGAATGATTACTTTGTCCCCCATCCAGTTTTTTTTGAACCTTCTCTATCATCTCCGGATCAAACTTCTGGCATTTGGTTACTTTGATTTGGGTTTGAAAAAAAGCTTCCCTGCCCTTTTCCCGGAATGTTTTCAATTGCTGGGACAGGTAACTCTTGTTTATTCCCAACCCCTCAACTACCTGAATGGATTTAATCACTTTTAATTCAATCTGGGTACAGATAAAATAATAAAATGCTTTTATATCATTTTTCTTATGCTGAAAACAAGGCTGACCTCCTAAAAAATAATACACCTCACTTTCTTTTTCAAGGACACCTAAGGTGGTTGAGATCATTTTTACATCCTCCGGATAGAAGGGTAAGGATATTTGCATACCGTTGATTTATCCCCAAATCTAACCGTTTTGTTTATTTTTCCCTACGGAACCCCCTGTGCCGTTGCCCCTAAAATATCCTCAAAATACCCCCTTAAGCCCCCAAATACCCCCCGAGGTCACGATTCCTGAATATCATCTTGGATTGGACCCTGAGATTGTATTTGAATATCTGAAGAGCTTGTATTCCACCATATTGTTAAAAGATGTTATAAGCCGCGAAAATATCCGAAATGTGTCACTTTTGGAAAACCTTGTCGCTTACCTGGCTGATAATACAGGAAGTCTTTTCTCTGCACAGAAAATCAGCAAATACCTGAAATCTCAACAGATCAATATTCCGGCACAGTCTGTCATTAATTACCTAAAAGCCCTGACTAATGCTTTTTTCGTCCATAAAGTATCGAGGGCCGATATCCAGGGTTTGAAAATATTTGAAATTGGTGAAAAATTCTATTTTGAAGACCTCGGCCTACGGAACAGCATTCGACCATTCAATTATCGTGGCGCTATCGGCAAACTGATGGAAAATGCCGTTTATCTCCATTTATTAAGAAGTAACTATCAGGTTTTCGTCGGGAAATCTGGGGACAAAGAAATTGACTTCATGGCGGAGAAAAATGGAGAAAGAATATATGTACAGGTAGCTTACCAACTAGGTGATGAAAATATAATCAAACGAGAATTTGGGAACCTGGCTGATATCCCCGACAACTATCCAAAATATGTAGTTACTATGGATGACATCCGTCCGAGAAATACTTACAAGGGTATCCTGCAGGTCAATTTAAAAGACCTATTGTTAGAGTCAATATAGATTCAATGTACTTTCACAGCGCCTCTGACTTCTTCAATAATTCAACATCTTTTTCCCATTTGGTCCGTTCTTTTTGATAAGCATTCTTGGGGTTGGTAAGTCTAAGTAAAAGGGGTGATCCTTTCTTAAGGGTTTTCATTTTACCGTCAATGGTTACATCTCTGATGGCATGCTCCATTTCTAAGCGTTTTGCCTGTAATACCTGATAATCAAAAACTGCTGGTTTTGCGGACTCCAGGAAATCAGTTAGGGAATTCCAACCGTCCCTGTAACCGCAGGAACTTTTAGGTACAAGTCTTGACCAGTCGGATGGATGCTTCGGCTGATCATGCACCCCCAGCTTTATATTCCCTTTACAGATTGCCAATATTTGTTTAGCGAGATCCGATTTTTTCCAAATTTCAGCGTTTCATCTATCAGAATTTCATTCACGTAATCCCTCGTAAGTTCCACCGTAAAAGCATCAGTTGTCTCTTTGAGCCAGGCCGCATTATTGTTGATCTTCCTGTAATCAATTTCCAACAGGTTCAGTAAAATATTTCTTATAGTCACTTTCTCGCTTTTGGCAGTTAGTTCCAGATAAGCAGGTAGCTTCTCGATCTGATTTACCAAAAATGCCTTATTTGAAGAAATAGTACAGACACTTAGCTTGGTAAGAATTTCGATAAGATATGAGTAATCTGCTCTTAAAATAAAGTTGCATTTGTTTGTTGAATTCTCCTTTTTCTTCTTTACTTTTCCAGGCAGAATGCAGGAAATGAATGAACTACTTAAACTATTGGTTTTCAAATCGCCTGATAAGCTAATTTCTTCAGGTCACCGACGAACCGGTTCAAGAATTGTCCTGTAAGGGTGGGTAAAAGGGTATTGGTTCAATGCGTATAAGTTTGGTCCAACTTTTCTGCACGCTGTTTTCTCCCAAATCAGGTAATTGCTTCCTATTGAGATCTGGAAATTCTTCTTTTACAGGCATTGTGATAAACCACTTGCAAGGCCCCTGAAAATGGAAATGTATTCATCTTCCTGAATCTTCGCCATATCCAGCCCAAGCTGTAGTGATGGGAAAGCGAAGACTTTGTTTCCTATAATAAGTGCCTGGAATAAAGTACTAATGAAATACCTTCCAAGGATCCGATCCCAGATTTTTGTAAATCACCAGCAACTTTGAATCAGATATTTACCTCTATACTATGTTCACCATGGTCATCAACAAGTAAAATCGTATTTGCAGTTTGAAGAACTCCATCAAGTATTAAATTTTTCGGTTCTGTATTTTCCTGCACCTGTATAAACCTGATTTGATAAATGGTTTCCTGGTATCTGTAGTTAATTGAAAAAGAGGTCCATTCCTTAGGAACACAAGGGGAGAAGTGCAATATATTTGCTTCGCGTTTCAATCCAAGCAATGATTCTAAAATTAACCTATACATCCATCCTGAAGATCCTGTATACCAGGTCCATCCTCCACGACCTGAATGCAAAGAGTCGGAATATACATCCGCAGCGACCACATAAGGTTCTGTTTTGTAAATTTTTATAGTTTCTGGAGTATTTCCGTGATAAACCGGATTGATCATAGAAAAAAGTTCCCAGGCATACTGGGTATTTTTTAATGAAGCAAAAGCCATGATCAGCCATATGGCAGCATGAGTATATTGACCCCCGTTTTCCCTCACCCCCGGAACATACCCCTTGATATACCCAGGATTAAGTCCAGATTTATCGAAAGGCGGTTCCAATAACTGGATAAGGGATTTGTCCTTCCGGACTAAGTATTTATATGCCGCTTCCATGGCTTGTATATTCCGAACAGGTTCCCCGGCCCCGGATAAAACCGACCAGCTCTGCGAAATCGAATCAATCCGGCATTCGGTGTTGATTGCAGATCCCAAAGGAGTTCCATCATCGAAATATGCCCTCCGGTACCATTTCCCGTCCCATCCTGAATGCTCAATGCTGGCAGCTAATTTAGCCGCCTCATTGGTAAATTGTTCCACAATTGGCAAATCATGATGTTTGCCGGCCAATTCGCTAAACTTCACCAGGATATCATAAAGGAAAAAACCAAGCCATACACTCTCCCCTTTCCCATGTTGCCCAATTTTATCCATGCCATCATTCCAGTCTCCTGAACCAATCAATGGCAGTCCGTTTACCCCAAAATGAAGTCCATGCTGAATGGCCAGGATGCAGTGATCATATAAAGTGGCGGAAACGGAAGATCGGTTCGGGAGGTCATAATAGGATTCTTCATCCGGGTTTAACTGCCGTCCTTCAAGGAATTGAGCTTCCTCATCCAGTATACCGGAATCACCAGTAACACTTATATAGCGGTAGGTTGCGAAAGGCAGCCAAAGAAAATCATCCGAACAGCGTGTCCGGACACCTCTTCCAGTAGGTGGATGCCACCAGTGTTGCACATCCCCTTCCCTGAACTGCCTGGAAGCGGAACGCAGGATATGTTCCCGTACAAGTCTTGGTTCTGTATGAATAATTGCCATAGCATCCTGTAACTGATCCCGGAAACCAAATGCCCCCCCCGATTGATAGAAACCGCTACGGCCCCAGAAGCGGCAAGCCAATGTCTGGTAAATGAGCCACCCGTTACCCAAAAAATTCAGGGCAATATCAGGAGTCTCCATTTGCACCGCCCCTAAAGTTTTTTGCCAATAATTATGCACTTTTTCCAAGGCAGCATTAGTAGCTCCGGGAATCCGGAAGCGATTGACTAAATTAACTGCACTGGCCTGATTAACTCCCGTTCCTAAAGAAAATATGATCTCCCTGTCCTGACCTTCGACCAGGTCAAAGACAACCTGTAAAGCGCCGCATGGATCTAATGCACTCCCGGTTTTCCCCGATAGACCTACCCGGGCCATGGCATCCGGTTTAGACAGAGAACCATTGCGACCAATAAATTCTGTCCGGTCGCCGGTAAGCATCCTGGCAGGATCATTAACATCAAAAAAACAAACCCGGTCACTAAATTCCTTATTGTACGGATTTTTCGCAAATAGTGCCCCGGTCTTGGGTTCTGTTTCTGTAAAAATATGCATGGCTGATTTTGATCTCAGGTCACCAAGCACCCATTCCACATAACCTGTTACTGAAATCCGCCTTGATCGGTTGGACTGATTACGGATTTTCAATACCATAAACTTAATGGTGGCTTCCACATCTACATAGACCTGCATCTGGGAATATACTCCTTCTTCGTTATGCTCAAATGTGGTATATCCAAACCCATGCCGGGTGATATAATTGGATTTACCCTTGCAGGGTAAGGGTGAAGGTGACCAGAATTGTCCGCTTATTTCATCCCGGATATAAAATACTTCTCCTGCTGAATCCGTTACCGGATCATTATTCCATGGGGTCAGGCGGAACTCATGCGCATTCTCTACCCAGGTATATGCCTGACCGTTTTCTGAAATGACCGTTCCAAATTGGGGATTCGCAATGACATTTACCCAGGGTAAAGGGGTCAATTTCTGTTGATTTGTATCAATAATATATTCTTTCCCATCCTTTGAAAAACCACCGGTCCCATTAAAAAAAACCAGATCCTGGGCCGGCAGGGAAATATTTTGCAGGGAACCTTCAACCTGTTGAGGAATAAGAAGGGGCATCCCAGGTTTGGGTATTGGGCGTTTATTCACCTGATAAAGTAAGGTTCCTTTGCTGTCTGAAAGCACTATACGGGCCACAGTTTGGAATAAAATACGATCTTCAACGGCTATTTGCTCCGCTACCCTCACAAAAATGCCCCCCGGTCTTTCGGTGGCTTCTTTATCCACTCCCGCACTAATTAATCCCAGCAACTGTGTTTGTAATACCTGCCGGTACCCCCCATAATCCTCATTCCAGATCACCAGGTCAACTATCAGTCCTTTCAGTCGCCAATAGGCATGGGCCTGAACCAGTTGCTTGACCAGGCCAATATTGGCCTGGTCGGATACCTGCAAAAGAACAATGGGTAAATCGCCTGATATAGAATAACTCCATAATCCTGATTGACCCCGTTGGTTCTTGATCAGCGTTCCGGAATCGGCTCGCAGGGAAGCATTCGCATAGATTACCGAACCGGCCAGCCTGGCATACAATTGGGTATCCGCCTCCGTGGCATTAATTTGCCTTTGAACCACCTGACTATGGGTCCATGCTAATTCAAAGGCCCTGTCTACAAAAGACGGGTCCTGATATTTATCTATCAGCCCCTCACTCAATTCCCGGGTCTCCCCAATACCGAAAACCATATCCAGGGTAACTGATTCCAGGGGATTAAGGGTTAACCGGTATTGGATACAGACCACTGGATCGAGTACCGGTCCCTCGGTACCGGAGAGGGCAGCATCCTGATTCAGGGCCTGGGGATTGGAAATTGTATTACCCCTGCCGATGAATTGCATGCGATCAGTTTCATATGATATTTTCTGGATATCCTGGGTGTTGGTTTTCATTAAATGAAACAAGTATGGGGAATTTTCTTCAACAGAACGGGGTCTCCGGGTGCAAAGAATGGCCTGTTTCAGGGGGATAATCTCAGTTTGAACAAAAAGGTTACTGAAGGCAGGATGTAATGCATCAGATATGGCCGATGTCATGACCACTTCAGCATAACTGGTCAATTCAATGGACCGGCGCCTTCTGGACCGGTTAGTCAGGTGAACCCTCCTGACTTCTACGTCATCCTCGGGCGAAACCACTATTTCAGTATGGGTTTCGATATCATTATCCAGGCGGCGGAATTCTGCCCGACCTTGTGAAAAAACAGCCTCATAGGTCTTTGCCCGCTTCAACGTGGGTTGATGGCCTGCCGACCAGAAAACCCCTTTCTCCAGGTCCCGGATGAAACAAAAATTTCCCCAGTTATCGCAAGTAGTATCTTCATGCCAACGGGTAACTGCCATATTCTTCCAGCGGCTATATCCAGACCCGGCATTAGTAATCATGACATGGTAATTGCCGTTGGATAATAATTGAACCTCAGGTACAGGAGTATCAGGGCTCTTGATAACCCGCATTTCGGTACTTCCGGACTCAATGCTGATATCAGCAATATCTGGCGGGGGAGAAAAGAATTTTGTGGCCTTGGGAATGCGCTCCTGTAATAATAGTAATGTAGCCTGAAACTGGGGTTCGCATTCAAACCGCTTTTGCATTGGCCTGTCCAGCAAGAGATAATCCAGGGAGAGCAAACTCATGCCCTGATGATGTGCCATGAAGGAACGAATGACGACACTGGTCTGCCCCCTGGGTAACCGGGAAGGGGTATAATCCACCGCTTCATAAAACCCATAAACCCCTTCCAACATAACCTCAGAAAGCTCCTGAAGATTCCGGCATGCTTCCTCAGGATTTATCATCAAGGCCAACATGGAAGCATAAGGTGCTATGACCAGGTCCTCGCTCAATCCCCGTTTCAATCCCAGTTCCGGAACACCAAAAGCACGATATTGATAATTGAGATTGGCATCCACCATATTATACCCGGATTCTGAAATACCCCAGGGTACTCCCAGGTGATTCCCGTATTCGATCTGCCTTTGCACCATTGCCCGATAAGTCTGATCAAGTAGGGTGTTTTCATAGGAAGGCATGATCAATAGCGGCATCAGGTATTCAAACATGGAACCGCTCCAGGAAAGCAAAACGGAAGTTCCCCCAGAATTAGTGAGTTGCCGGCCTAATGAGAACCAGCTTTCCTGAGGAAGTTTTCCCTCTGCAATTCCCACAAACGTACAGAGCCGGGATTCAGAAGCAAGCAAATCATAATAACTGGGATCTCTCCGATGTTCCTCCGCATTGTACCCTATTGTTAATAGATGCTGTGTTTTATCGAACAGAAAATCATACTCCTGCTCTGACAGGTCAAGGCATAGCTTTTCAATATCTTGCAGGAAAGAGATCCTTTCTCTGGCCAGTGCGCTGCCCTTTTCAATCTGGGCTGAAAATGAATCCAGCCAGTTTTTTTCTGCTTCAGTCAACTCATCATATTTAAGTTCACCCAGCTCTGCCAACAATATCTGACCCATGTTTGCTAATGAAATTAAACTTGGAATGGAATCCAAGCAAGGCAACCCAGCCAATCTTGCCGGAGCCGGAGTTAGCAGGGACCAGGGAGTAAATAGGCATAATTCCTCCAGGATACTCCGGCTCTGGGATAATATTGCCCGAACCCATACCTGTCCATTTCCCCGAATTTCTCCATCGATACTTTCCTTCAGTTTTGCAGCGGATTCAACGAAGCGCTCCAATAAAGATTTTATTAATATGAGCGTTATCGGATCCAGATTACGCGCTAAGGTTAAAATTTCTTCTAAGGTTGTTAGGGTATCATTACGTTTCAATTCATCCTTAATCAAATGAAGCGTATCGTTTAAGCCTTCAAATAGCGCTTTACCGATGATTGGCTCATGAGGTAATGCCATGATCCCTTGCCGCAGGGTTAAGAGTTGTCCGGCAAGATTTCCACTGTCAACGGTAGAAATATACCTGGGGGGCATCGGTTTTAAGGTAAGGGTATCATACCAATTGTAAAAGTGTCCCTTATATCTTTCCATAATTTGCATGGAATCGAAAGTATGGGATGTCCGCTCCATGAATTGCCCGGTAGTTATATAACCAAAATCAATTGCAACAAGGTTGGCCATCAGGGAAAGGCCGATATTTGTGGGCGAAGTACGGTGCGCTATCCGTTCTACCGGATGTTCCTGATAATTATCCGGAGGCAGCCAATTATCCTCAAGTTTCACAAAATTTTCAAAATAAGCCCAGGTTTTCCGGGCTATTTTACGCAAATAAATGATTTGCCCTTCGGATAAATTCATTTGCGGTTTGGATAGTGGCCGGCTAACAAACCAGGCTATAGCCGGTGAAATGACCCAAAGGATCAAAATAGGATCAGCTACGATCAGACTTACCGGTGCATAAAAAGTCAAAAAAATCAAGACCGCCCCGCCCAGGAAAGGGGATATCCACATGTCCCGGTAGACATCCTGCAAATCTTCGTTATGCTTGTGCTGATGGTTGGAAGAAGGGTTCCACTCCAAAAGTTTCCGATGGGTGAAAGTCATCCGCCAACCTGTGCGTATGATTGCATCAAGGGTATACATCGCTTCATACGGGAGGCAGGTTATGGCATAGGCCGTTTGTAAAAGGTTATTGATAATCGCCTCGATGGAGTCTTTAAAATGCTGCCTGAGCAAAATTTCCTTCGGTTTATGAAGAATATCACGAATAGCAGTAATCAGGGATGGAAGAACAAGGATACAAATTACGATCAGGGTCCAGAACCAGGCATCATGTAAAACAGTCCATCCGGATAATAATAATAGCACAAGGGCGGAAGGAATCAGGCTCCGGCGCAGATTATCAAATATTTTCCATCGGGATAATCCTGAAAGTGGATTGACCTTAAGGCGTTTATCCATGCCTGAAATGAATGGTAAAAACCAGGTTGCGATCTGCCAATCCCCCCTTATCCACCGATGCCTGCGTTTAACATCTGCATTATACCGGGAAGGGTATTCTTCGTATAATGGTACATCACTCAATAGTCCGGAGCGAAGAAAGCATCCTTCGAGCAAATCATGGCTCAGGATCCTGTTTTCCTTAAATCGGCCGTTAAGGCCAATCCTGAAAATGTCCACCTCATAAATACCTTTTCCAATGAAAGATCCCTCACCGAATAAATCCTGGTAAACATCTGAAGTAGCCCGAGTATAAGGGTCTATACCATGATCATTCCCATGCATTCGGGCAAAAAGCGAGTTATTGGAACCTGGTAAACTCAACGTGATACGGGGCTGAAGTATTCCATATCCTGCAGTTACCCTTTGCTTTTTCTCATTATACCAAGGGCGGTTCAGTGGATGTGCCATGGTAGCGATCATCCGGTGTGCCGAATCCCGCGGTAATTGGGTATCTGCATCAATCGTAATGACATACCTGATATGGGGAAAATTATCTTGATTTCCTATAATGCAGGAAAAAGAATCCCGGGCATCTCCACGCAGCAAGTCATTTAATTCAGTGAGTTTGCCTCGTTTCCGTTCATACCCCATCCACATATTATCATGAGCGTTCCATTTACGTGGACGATGAAATAGATAGAAAACATTACTACCTGAATTTTCATATTTTACATTGAGTTCCTCAATTTTTTGTTTGGTCATTGCCAGTAATGGTTCATCTTCCGGAGTAGTTTCACTTACCGCATCCATGAAATCTGTCAACAATCCAAAATGCAGGTTTAGGTCCCGGTTGGCCAGGAAATGAACTTCCAGCGATTCTACCAGGACTTCCAATTCCTCTTTACCGGATAGCATTGCAGGAATGACCACCAGGGAGCGGTATTCATCTGGTATCCCCCCAGTGAAATCCATACGGGGAAGGAATTGAGGATGGACAAATAAAGTGGTAACCCAGTTAACCAATGTGACGGTCAGATGACTGGCACATAAAACATCCAGGATGCCGATGATAATTAACCATTTGTCATGTATACCATCTGCATATGCCCGGACCGTTAAACAACCCCCAATGATCCCCGTAATGATTATGATAGTCCCCAGATAGCTCAACAGTGGTAACCGAAGGACTGATTTGCGCACCCGTTCCCCAATGGGCAAATTTATTTTTGTTTCCTTTTCAATTTGTTCAAATCCCTTTCCCACCAGGTAATACCCTACATGTGCACTACGATCTGCAGTTCCTTTCCCGGAAGCCTCATTTCCGGCCAACTGAATCGCCAATTCGGCTATTTCCTGTTCGGAAAAACTGCTGTGCCGGGAGATTTTCTCCACCACATGCCGATAATGATCCCGGGTCGGAAAATCCATTCCTGAATAAATTCCACCAATATCCCTGCGTAGTATTTGTTCCACGATACTGATCGATTCCACAAACTCCCTCCAATCCATTGTCCCCAGGAATCGCAGACTGCCGATACTGTTACTCATGGAGAGCTGGTCTGCAGCCTGCTTTTGGATTTCCGAATTAATCAGATTGGAACTAGTTTGCCCTATTTCAGAAAGCCGTTGCTCCACCCAGTTAAGGGGTAATGCCAGATCCGGGCCCTTTCCCTGAAGTTGACGGGTCAGTTCAGCCACGAAAGAACTCACCATGGGTGGATTGGACCTCGCCATATCTGCTATGACCAGTATCAGGCTCTTAGGATCCTTTTCGGCAATGGCAATCATCTGTGCCACCCAATAATCAGCAAGGTTCTGATTGATCCGGTCGAATGCAATTTGAGTGGAAAGCCGACGGAGATTCTCAATCAATGCCAGCCTTAACATGATCGGAATGGCCCAAAGTTCTCCCAGCTTTAAAGGTGTATTAGCCTGGTAGGCTGTAATAAAGCTATACAGGCTTTTGAGATCCACCCGTCCATCGCTGTGAGATATGATCTCAATGGCAATATCATACACCCTGGGCAACTCTGCAGAAGGTCCGTTTAATAAACGCGGCAAATCCTCATTATACCCCTTAGGTAAGTGCTTTTTGCCGGTACGGATTTGCTCCTGGATGAGATAAAAGTTATCCAGTAACCATTCCCCTGCGGGTATAATGCGCCGATTGGTTTTCACCGCATCGGTAAGCAGGTGATGCACTTCCAGTAATAATTCCTCATTATCAGCAAGCCTTTTTAATAGTACATTTTGGCTTTGTCCCGTAATCAATTTATGCCTTGCTGCCAGGGTCTTACCATATTCTTCCATCTGGTCAGCGCTGAATAACTCCGATCTCAGGGGGGGTTTTTCATTGGCATATTTTTTCATCAGATCAATGCCCGGAAAAGATATCCCAAGGGAGGATAAAATATCTTGTATTGGATTAATTTTCACAATAATTATTTTTGAAAATGAACCTGATCATTTAAAAACAACCATTCAGGTCAGTTCATCCTGATGATTCCGCTGATTCTACGTTTTTCTTTTTTATTTAATTAATTTATTCCTTTATGCAGAATATATTATTACTTTCTTATGTTTTACATCAGATGTTAACTCATACAGTTCTTCAGTTAATCCCATCAGTTCCCTTGACTGTTTCTATCCCAATAAAAAATGGGAATAATCATGTGACAAGGAAGCTGATTTCAGGATGACATCAATAACAAAATAATTTTCTGTGAATTCTGTTCATCCACATGGGATTCCCTTTAGCATATTCTGGCTAAAAAAATAAGCAGGTAAAGAAGTAGGTCTCAAGCATTCAAAATTACCTTTAAAATGCCGGATATAAAATTAATATCTCCATTTTAAAATGAGGGAAGCCCGCAATTATCTATAAATGGCTTTTCGCCATGGGACTCCTCATAAATCTCTTCCATTCTGGGAATTATTCCTGGTAAATTTCTATCCAGTCCTGGCAATATGGGTAGAATTGATTCTCCCAGGAAAACCTGGACCTACTGACAGGAAATGACCCAAACATAGCCCCCCTGGCCAACGGCCAGTATCCGCCACTGGCTAAATATAATAGATGGTGCAGATCATATACCTGCTGTTAAATCTAACTACAACCCCATGCAATGGCAGGTCGACTGGAATGGTGATGAAAACCCCGGGTATACCTCTTTCATGGCTCCTGGTTTCTGATGAATTCAAAATGTTCCGAGAGTCTGCCACGCAGATTCTGAAAAAATAGCACGGGAAACCCATATTAAAAAAAAACAAAACTTGATTCCTTTGGGAACAAATTCGGATATGATCAAATGCCGATCCCCTGAAATTTTAAAATTCGGATTTAAATCCCGTAGGACTGAAAGCAATCTACCCACTCAACCTGGAAAATCAGGCTGCCGGCATCATTGGTTTAAGTAACCACCTTGTCCCCGACTCCTTTAATCTGGAGAGTAACCACGCCATTTTTTGGCCATGAAAATCAATTACAGATTGATTGTCAACTACCCCGGTCATCCCATCGGTGTTCCTCTTCCCGTTTATGCCGGTATGGCATAGTTTTAGCCATTAAATATCCTTGTAACCAAATTGTTATTTATGAAAAACTTTTTAATGGTATTAATGGTATCCATGAGCTTAATGATTGTTGGCGCATGTACGGTCTCGGGTGGTTTTATTACCAGCCGTCCATCCGCTGTTGTCTATGTCCGTCCTATTGCTCCGGGGTCTGATTATGTATGGATTAGCGGGGATTGGATCTGGGCAGGTAACCGATATGAGTGGCAAGAAGGCCATTGGGTCAGACCAAGGGCGCACCGGATATGGGTAGGTGGTCAGTGGGAATCAGCCAGGGGTGGATGGAGATGGAGGAGGGGTCATTGGCGTTAACAAGATACCGTATTCTAAGGCCATTTCAGGAATATCGGGAATCTGCTTTTCCCTATTAAATATTTTGGCTGGCCAGTTCCGGGTTCAGCCGGAAAGGAATTATAGGAATTATTGCTGCTACCTATTCAGCAAGCATGACAAAGGGTTATATTTTCTAAGAAAATATAACCCTTTGTGCGATAAATAACTTTGTTGCAAAAATCAAGAAATTCTTCGTTTTCCGAAAATCAGTGATAGCAAAAACAACACAATAAAAATAAAGAAAAGGATTTTTGCAAAATAGGCAGCACTTGCAGCAATGCCAAAGAATCCGAAGATTCCTGCTATTATCGCAATGATTAGAAATATAACGGCCCAGCGAAGCATAAATATGGTTTAGAATGATTTTAAAAAGTTATTTTCCATTTATTAATAAGTATTAAACAAGTAATGTGCCAGATACTGGATACATTTTAAAGTTGCCACTATACCTGCTTTTCTTTATAAGGCCGGTCCGATTCGGGATAATCAGGGTAATTATAATCACATAAAAGGGTTTTGAAGCAGTAAATAACAAGGATTTCAGGCTACTGCTGATCCATTTCATTAAACCTGGCAAAAGGGCAGACCGGTAAATGTCAAATTCATTTAAAGTTATCTGTTATCCGTTTTTACTGACCTTGGATAGATCATATACCTTCCAATTTCATACCTGCCTCTGGTTGCTCCGGTTGTTATCCGGCTATATATTGACTTAATTAATGCCAGTCGGATAAGGGATTCAGCGCATTGAAAAAAATTACCCGGGTGACGTACCTGATAAGTACAGGGAATAATATTTCCGCAGAAAAATACTACTGATCATTTAGCTATGCTGTTAATCCAATCGGAGGAATTAATCCGAATTGATGGTCAATTCGGGGAAAACGAAGAAGAAATTGGAATTTAATGATTTCTAAGGCTGAAGGGTATGGGGCCATATCTTATTCAGGCTTCCTGGTTTTCCGGCCGGCCTCACCCCACTTAATTGCTGGTTCCCCATCAGGACATTACTTTTTTTGGGTCTTTGAATACTGCTTACTCAGCCAGGTCGGTTTTTGATGCTTGTTAACATGGATGGTATTCAAAGTAACCGAATTTTCCAGGGATGGGTATAGCGCCTGGATGAAAGCATTGCGCAAGGTCTGACCAATGATATACCAGATATCGACATCGGGATTTTTAATATCACCTTCAAATGTTGCTCGGGTAGCCAGTTGATTTAACCGGTGGTTTTTGAATATCCAAGCAGTTGCTCCGATAACTGCTTCCCAGGCCAGCCTTAATGGATTTTTCTTGTCCTGCTTCCAGTTGACCACCTTAAGGTTTTTAATAAATGGCATGGCATAGCCGTTAATCAATCCTTCCTTGGCTGCCGCTTCAGTATAAATGCTGAGAATGCCCTGCTTGACATCAAAATTAGCATAGGCCTGCAGAAAATTATTCAGTTTGGTTAAATCCAACCCCAGAAGTTTTGCTTTGACCTCAAAAGTAGGTAGCGAGTCCATGGCATTGATTCGCATATTCAGGCTGGCATGACCGCCATACATATCTGCCGTACCTGTAACGTTGGAAGGCAGCAGGTTTTTGTCCTGATTTACATTGGACAGGTTACTGGCTACAATATGCACATTTTTGGTATATAGGTCCACTTTGGGCTTGCTGAAATAATCCCGGTAATGGATCTCTCCGCCAATAATCTCAAAATGATTGACTTTCAAAGGCATCAGTTTACTCAAGACGGATATCCAACTGCTATCAATCCTGGTCTGGGATGTTGCCTTCGTGGGTCCTTTCACAAAATTCAATATGGGATGGCCCACAATAATCTGCCCTACTATCCTGTGGTGTAAAAGTCCTTTCCATTGTATGGATAGGTCAAGGGTGGTAGCAGAGAAAAAAGGAACTGGTACTTTACCCCCGGTCTTATCCAATTTGACAATCTCCAGAGTATAAGCTCCCCTAAAAAGAGAAACATCAATTTCATTCACATGTCCCTGGTAACCGGGAATCCTGGTCAATTCCTTATTGACCACCCGGAGTAAGATATATGGCAAGGCAAGCCTTGCTGCAATGAGAATGATCAGCAATGAACCCAATACAATCCACCAAATCCTGATTTTTCTCTTTTTTCCCCTTTTAGCCATACCGGGATTAAAATTTCAAAAGGAATGCCATAATATGCAGGAAGACGAAAACAGGCTGGGGGGAATTAATTCACTGACCTAAACCCGGGCGATCAGGTAAAACATCAACATCAGGCCAATAATCACAATGGCCAGGGTAAGGGCTATGGTGAGCACATTGGATGACCGGAATTTTTCCCGGAGTAGCTGTTTCTCAATATGTTTATACCGCAGAAAAGAGAACAGGGCAAGGCAAGCCCCGAAACCAACCAGGAATATCCCAATGATTGCGGTGTAGCCCGGTTGTGTAGTGAGTATCTTTTTGCCCAGAACTGCGGATAATTGTTTGAGGAACAACGTGAACTTAACCACTACAAAACCGAATGCCATGATGCCGATGGAAGTGCGTATCCAGGCCAGGTAGGTCCTTTCATTAGCCAGGTGATCTCCTGCACCTGCGGAAGTTTTGCCCTTATCTATATCGTGATCCATGGGATTTATCGGATGTATTTCCGATCAGGGACGAAAATACACGGATTTAGCGGATATTGGGTAGGATCAGTCGTTCAGCCCGTTATTCGATCCTCAGGATGATCTTTCCCCGGGCATGGCCCTGTTCACTTAAGGCATGAGCTTCGGCAACGTCCTGCAATGAAAATTCCTTTTCAATGACTACTTTCAGTTTACCCGCATCAATCCAGGAAGCAATCTGACTTAGTCTTGCCCCATTGGATTGAAGGTAGAATGAAGCAGTCCTGATCCCGCGCCTGGTCCCTTCCTGCGTATCCACCTGCGAAATGGAGACCAGCATTCCACCGGACCTGATGGAATCCCAGGATTTTTTCTGAGCCTCCCCTCCCACCGTATCAAAAACCAGATCGATATCCTGGATTTTATTCATGGATTCCTCCGATTGATAATTAATGACTTCATTGGCTCCCAGTGAACGGATGAAATCGATATTCTTTTCTGAGGTAGTAGCGATCACTTCTGCTTCGGCTATACGGGCCAACTGAACGGCAAAACTGCCTACACCCCCTGAAGCTCCCAAAATCAATACCCGCTGTCCGCGCTGCAGTCCTCCTTTCTCGAATAGGCCTTCCCAGGCTGTTTGTGCGGCCAGGGGAACTCCAGCTGCTTCCTCAAGCGGAATAGACTTTGGAGCATAGGCTGTTTCGGTAACCCGGGCCAGGGCAAATTCGGCATAACAACCATTCCGGGAAGTATCCGGTCTGGCAAAGACCTTATCTCCGGGTGCATAACCGGAAACCAGTTTTCCTGTTTTTTCCACAGTCCCGGCCATATCCCAGCCCAGGATGAACGGAAATTTGAGTTGCAGGCCCTCCTTTAATCTACCCTGGCGGATCTTCCAGTCGATCGGGTTCACTGCCGCGGAATGCACGCGGATCAGCAATTCATCCAAACCAGGTTCCGGAACAGGGGCCTCTTCCCATTTCAGGGTATTCGGACCTCCATATGCATATATTCTGATGGCTTTCATTTTTGAAGTATATGCAGCTTTAAATCTAAAGCTGTGCCAGAATGGCATTTATTTATCTATTCAAAATAAAAAAAATATGGATTTTAATTATTCATATCTATTTAGTAATGTAATATATATTAATGCTACAGATACTATGTACATTTATAAGCAGGCTGGAATGAGAAATAAAAGAGGGTATGATTCGTCTTACCTGGCCAAAAATCTTAAAGAGAAAATGAAATTCGTGGTTATATCGGATACGCATACCCGCCATGACCTCCTGGAATTACCGGTTGGTGATGTGCTGCTTCATGCGGGTGATCTGACCAATATTGGTTTTCGTACAGATGTGATCCATTTTCTGGAATGGTTTGAATCGCAGCCATTCCGGTATAAAATTTTCATTGCTGGTAACCATGACTTTTTTTTTGAAAAGCATTCCCGGGAGGAAATCAATTCTTTAATTCCTCCCGGGATTATCTATCTGAATGACAGTGGAGTTACCATTGAACATATTCCCATCTGGGGTTCTCCCATCACTCCCTGGTTTTACCATTGGGCATTCAACCGCCATCGGGGAGAAGCCATACAAAAACACTGGAATCTCATTCCTCCAAATACCCGAATCCTGATGACACATGGCCCTGCCTATCAAATCCTTGACCGGACAAAAGGGGGAGATCATACCGGTTGCAAAGATCTTTTGCAGGTGGTCCAGAAAATCAATCCAGAAGTACATGTCTTCGGACATATCCATGAAGCATATGGTCAAACATCCATTGGAGGCACTACATTTATCAATGCGAGTGTGCTGGATGAACGCTACCGGCTAAAAAATTCTCCCCTGACTTTTGAATTGTAATCAACCAGCTGAACCGGTATAACCGATAATCCGCTGCCTGCTCTACTGCTTTTTCAACCCCCGTATCCAGTTCAGGAACCTCTATCTCCTTTTAACTGTCCCTTGACTATCCCTTGTTGAGGAAGGTTCCGGGCATCCAGGATAATCCTTCCTTTCACGGATAAAACCAGGTTACGGCTTCCTCCCGACTCCCAGGCTTCAATTTCCAGGTATTTTCCATCCGGGACCGTGAATACCGGTAAGGCATATACCAGGATACTGCCATGGTCTGCTTGGATATACCCCTGATTACCGGGTACAAAAATCGGGCTGAGGGGCAATTCCTGTGCTGCGGTTCTTTTCATCCGGATCCGGTTTCTCAAGGTAAAACTGATCCGATCCAGATCATACCCAATATGGGATTTATCGGATAAATTAAGTTGCAGGTAAAGCACATCATCATATATATAAATGCCATAAAGTTGAAACTTCATTTTGTATCGCTTATCTGAAATACCGGTTATCTCCCGTTTCTGTTGCGCTGTTATTGCCGCATATCTGGCCATTTCACCCAGAGTAGCCGCCGGGCTGCTTTCCTTGCGGATATGATGCTGGATCACCGGTTGCATGCCTGAAGTATCTGCAACCCGATTGCTTTGACTTACACAAATATCCAGGTGGGCAGGTTGAGCCTGGTAGTCCACAGTGAAAGCAAACCATTTCCCGTCCAGGGTCAGCACATGCAGGTTGGTTTCTGCCATATTCTTTCTGGCCGCTTTTACTTCAAGGACATTCTCTGTTCCTCCTGCTTTGCGCACCAGGATATCCGGGGTTCCCCGGTCTACGCTGGCAATTGCTGCTGGGAATACCAGGACGGTCGTTTTATTTTGGGTAATTTCCAGCATCATCGGCCGGATATACTTCATCGTATATGTTCCGGTAAATCCCTGAGCATTCATGGCAACGGGCAATAATAAAATCCCGCATATGGCTGATATATAGAAGTGCTGTTTCATTGGTTTTGTTTGATTTCGTCCCTCATTTATCCTGATTATTCAATAGAAAAACCTGGTATCCGGATGGTATCCGCACCCTGACCTGCCTTACTTTGCGATCAAAAAAGGTTTTGGCGGCATTTATCCCGGCCCCGGCAGCCTGGGCTGCCAGGCCGGGATTGGTCATCATGTAGTTCATTTCATCAGCAGCTTCAGCAGCCGATGATTTGGATGCTTTTCTGCCGATAGCATCGGGGATATAGATTCCTGGCAAGCCGTCCCGGTCATATACGGATAAGGATACCCGGAATAGGGAACCCTGATATAAGACGGATTTTACCGTGATCAGCAATCGGTCATTCTCCAGGGCGGCTATCCCAAAGAGATCCTGACCCGGAGGTATTTGCTGACCTGCGATATACAGGGGAGTGATGTTGCGGAGGCCGATTTCAGATCCGCTGACCACTTCATCCTGCTGCATAATTTCCGCCTGGATGGCCAGCTGTCTACCTCCCTGCGTAATATCTGTTGCAGATAAGCCATAAAATCCCGGATGATCCGCGGAACCAATCCCTGAATCCACCGGGTTATCCTGTTCGCGGGACCATCCGCTGTTAAAGGCATGACCTGCTGACAGATTTCCAGGATTTACCGGTAGAACAGCTCCCTGTGCGCTCAACCACCTGTTCCTGAGGCTATCGCTGACCATTCCCGGATGCTGGATTTCCAGGATTTTATTCAACATCCCGTCAATCTGCTGCAATTGCGGATCGTCCGCAACAGGTGCTGCCATTTTTCCATTCCCCGGGAATGGAGCGTTATTTTCCTCCAAATTCCTGGTTTGCACAGGCCGGGTTGAATATTGGGAATCCGTATTATGCTGCACAAGTTCTCCTAATGCTGCCAGCTGATTGCGGATATGCTGTACTTCCCGGTCCGGATGGCCGGCCATAACCTCTCCGGATTGCCCAGGCTGACTGGCCGGTGTTTTCCCTGCCGGATAATCCTGAACCGGTGTACCACTGCGGAATTCCAAGGTAGCGTCTGCACCCGTATTTTGGGCTTTCCCGGATTGGTGACTTCCGGAATCCAGATCTGCCAGCCGGTAGAAATTCATTTTACTCCATCCTTTGAACTCCCTGAAGTGGGCGCGCGGAAACCGGGGATTAAACCCGGATTGATTTTTCGGTTGTCCGGCTTTTTGCGACCCCCCACCCAGGGCATAAAAAAACAGGGTGGCAAAAGGTAGGGCCAGCAAGGGAAGGACCAGCCGAAATTTTCTTTTCCCCGAAATCATCCTTTCTTGGATAGTCTGTTCCATATCAACTTATTTTTCAGCTCCTTGATTTAATATCCCAAATGGGCTTTCAGTCGGGCCTTTTTTCCCGGTAATCCGCCTGCTGCCAAACTATCCGGGAGTTCTCTCGGTTGGAAATGGACAGATCTTGGAATGCGGATGGATGCGGGCACCTGAAAATGGATTGCCAGGCCTCCTGTTAGGGAAGTGATGAAAATGGCCACGCTAATCCCACCGGCAACCAGGCAAAAAAACAGCCATCCCAGCCATAGCTGAACTGGTGAAAACCGGTTGGTCCTTCGCTGCAGTTGCCCGGACCAGCTGGCGATGATTTTACTGATCTGGTCCTTACCAAGGCTTCTGTGCAGCCAAATGAAAAAGGTATTTTTTTCGGGCATTTTCAGGGGATTTTTGTTTGCTGATCTGTATTGCTGAGCACCTGCCATCGTTCTATCAATAATCCGTGGGGATCATGGTCTGACCTGGATACCAGCCGCAGGTAGCCCTGGGTGATCAGGTTTCGGGTGACTGTGACCGAGGTCCTGATGATCAGTTGGGTGGCATAATACCGGAAATAATATGGGTATTGATCCAGATCCAGGCTGATGCTGTCCTCTTTCACCCGCTGGCTGATATTTCCAGAGATCAGATTGGCATAATAACCGCTTTCCCTGAGGTTATCATACATGCGCCTGGCTGAGGCATCAGCCAGATCCAGGGCCCGGGACAAATGATCCTGGATGACCTGCTGATCCGGATCCAGGGTAAAAAAATAATGATGGAACATCCGGATCTCATCCCTTGCTTCCACGGCCAGATTATTCTTCCGGTCAGAAGCATAAGCCTGCAGGACCTTCCCCCCGGATAATAGGTATATCCTGGACTGCAGTTGTGCGGAAAACCGGTACGCCGAATAAACAGAAACCAGGCTGATGGTCAGGCAGGCCAGGATGAGCATCAGGGAAACCGACCGGATATACCGGAAGGCAAGGTCAATATCTTTCCAATGGGTGAGCATGGTCGGGGTATTTCAGGATCCGGAGATCTGGTGATGGATATATGGAGCCGTGCCGGGATCTGCATAACTGCTGGTATCCTCCCGGACGGCCTGTGCACCAGGAACAGGAATCATCATGGCCGCACCGGCTGCCAGTGCAGCACTGCCGGCGGCTACACCAGTGAACCGGTGACCCAGCACCTGGTTACCGAAGGACTGCACGATATAGCTGGACACCGAAGGAACCGTAAAATACCCGGTGATGGCAATGATCATGAAGATCAGGTAGGCAATGTCCGAAGCACTGAAAAAGGTATTACCGGTGCTCCGGATCTGGCTGATATCCAGCTTGAGCATCTGTTGCTCAATGGAACCGAGTATTCCTCCGAACAGGTTGGCCACCGGGAGCCACATGAATACATTGATATACCTGGCCAGCCAGGCTGTCAGCGTTCCCCGGAATCCGTCGAATACAGAAAGTCCAAATACCAGGGGGCCCAGGATGGCCAGGACAATCAGATAAAAGGTCCGTATGGTATTGATGCAAAGGGCCGCCGCTTCATAAAGCACTTCCAGGACCTCACTGAGCCATTGCTTGATTTCACTGCGCAAGTCATAGGAAGCCTTATTCATGGCAAACCGGACATCTGCGCCCAGACCGCTGATTAATCCGGAACCTGCCGTATCGCCGGGATGCGCATACTGGTACCATTTATCCTCATTCCCCTGTCCGTTTGTCCCTGCATACATCAACCATTCCTGCGAGCTGTCCATGGCAGCCTGCTTCTGCTGCAGCAGCAGGGCAATCGACAGGTTGGCCTGCTGCACCATACCGGAAGTGGCATTGACCACGGGCTGCAGGATGCCATTGATCAAGGCAATCACCAGGGGAAAGACCAATATGGCGAATCCGAGCACAAAGGGTCTGAACAACGGATAGAAATCTATGGGTTCGGCCCGGGCAATATGAGCCCATACCCGCGAAGCGATATACCAGGTCGCAGCAAAACCGGCGATCCCCCTGCCTGCCCCGATCAGCCGGCTGCAGAGCGGGATCATTTGCTGGTAGAGCTGATCCAGCACTCCCTGCAGGCCTCCGATATCCGAAGCCAAACCCTGGGCATGCAGGGAGAAAGGCAGTACCAGACAAGCAACCAGGGATACACTTCTTTTCAATCTCCTGTTCATATGATCGTTTATTGTGGGATAATTCCATATAGATCCGCTGTAACCCCGGCATTGCTTTTACCCCGGGTCCTTTGTCGCGCCAGCAGGATCGCCCGTTCATCAAAGGCCTTCAGGAAATCCAATCTGTCCGCCATCTCCCGGCTGATCCGGTTGATTCCTGCCAGCCGTTCCGCATCGGTCATGCTCAGCAGGCCGGGTTGTAGCACGAGCTGAAGTTCATCCAGACTTACCCTGCAATGGGACAGCAGGTTGGCATATACTTCTTTCAGATAACCAAGTTCCGCCCGGCTGAATCGCTCCAGATGATTTAAAGTCCCCCGCGTTGACATATATTCTCCTATGATCCGACGCTGATCCAGTAAGATCAGGGATATGTCCTGATCCCTGTTCACCGCAGGACTAATCCTCATCAGGCTATCGATATGACCTGCCTGTTGCAAATAGGTAGCTTGTTCGACCTGGATGATGGCCTGATACCCCGTATCCATGGCCTGATACCCGCTGTACATATCCTGCAGGATGCTCCTGAAGCCGGCCAGCTTTTCCCAATCCAGCATGAGCTGCTTGGCTGCCTGGGATTGTCCCCGGCCACTGCCGGGGTGGATCAGGAAAACGGTAGTCCAGATCAGGATATGCCTTAACCTGTTTATTTTATTCCGGTAATGCATATATTCTTCTCAAATCCCTGACCTGGTTACCTGCCCGGTTCCGCTCCGCGGCCAACAGGGCAATCTCCCCGTTGAAATATTGCATGAAGGCGGATTGTTCCCTTTCCTGTCTGAAAATATCAGATAACTGCCGGAGCCTTTCTCCATCATCCATGCTATAAGCGCCGGCAGTCATGACCCGCTGGAAACGGTCCATGGAGTTCAGGGCTGCCCGGATCATGGCTGAATATACCGCGGTATAATATGTCCTTTCCTCGGGATGGACATTTGGAGAAGACAGGTCATATTCCCGGCATGCAGGGCACCATTTCAACAAAGTGGATTGAACAACCCACAGCTGATGGACCAGGGCCAGCTGCCTGATCCCTGAATCTATGGCCTGGAGCGAATGATCATGTGCCCCGATCAGCTGAAAAACTGCGGTAGCGGTATCCATCAGGCCCCCCAGTCCATAGCTGGTTATCTGGTATCCTTTCTCCAGGCTCCCTTTATAAACAATCAGTTCCGCCAGCTGTTCCGCACCAGGATGTAAATTCCGGGATCCAGGGACCTGGCCATTGGCAATAGGGCTGATGAAAAGCGCCGGGACAAAGCATAATATGATCGTCTTCATAATAACTTATTGTTTTGACAGGCCATAAAGGTTCCGGATGGACTGCAGGTTAATGCCGGAACTGGTCCTTTGTACACTCAGCCTTATATTTTCCGAATAAAACTCCCGCAGGCTGGCCAGTTGGCGGTCGGTTTCCCTGCAGGCATGGTCGATCAGGGTCAGCCGCTCCCCGTCGGTCATCTGGGCCTTACCGGGGCTGAGTACCAGTTGAGCTGTATTGAGATCCAGGTTCGATGCAGCGAGGATGCCCTCCAATACCTGGTCCAGATAAGCCTGTTCGGTGGCACTGAAATGATGATCTCCGGAGAGCCGGGAAAAATCATCCTGGTATTCCCGGAGCAGCTCCTGCTGTCCGGAAATCAACTGCCTGACCCGGCTGCTGGCGGTAATGGCCGGTTTAGGCAACCATAGCTCCTGATAATAGCGGGCAAATAAATCCCGCTGCAGCCGGCTCCAATAAATGATATTATTCAGTTTTCTGGCGACCAGGGCATTTTCTGCCTGCTTTTCTTCGTCCTGGAGTTGCAGCGCCTGGTTTTGCAGGCGCTGCAAATGCAGATCCATGAGGTTGATCGCCTTCGTGATCCCGGCTTTGATGAGGGCCAGTACGGCCAGCTGGGATTGCCCCTCCTGCCAAACCAATAATAGGGCCATCAAGATACCCACCGACTTTGCTTTTATCCTTATCACACCTTCCGATTGAATGTGGTTTATTTCCGCTGTTCCTGCCCTGCCTGGTCTCCCATCCTCATTTTCCTGGCCAGGACAGCAATGGCTTTCTGCCGGTCGCCCCCATATTGCTCCGTAGCTTCCTGCACCCTGATCTTTTCCCTTTCTTCCGTCGTATAGGTCAGGTATTCTTCCGGGGATACTTCGGTGCGATAGACCCGGGAATGCACGCCACCCAGGCTGATGAAGACTTCCCGGTAAAGGTACCCGGGATCATTGGCCCTGTTGAGGGACAGCACCAGGGATTTTTCATGCTCGGTAAGCCCCAGCAGCTGCTGGATCTGGTCAAAGCGGTTCAGGTACTTGCTTTGATCCAGCAGGATCCGGCAATCGGAATTATTCAGGATGGCTTGTTTCACGACCGGGGAATCCAGGATATCTTCCACTTCCTGAGTGACAACCACAGCTTCCCCAAAATATTTCCGGACCGTCTTGAACAGGTAACGGATATATTCCGCCATGCCTTCCCGGGCAATCGCTTTCCAGGCTTCCTCGATCAGGATCATCTTGCGTTTCCCCTTCAGGCGGCGCATCTTGGAGATAAATACTTCCATGATGATGATGGTGACCACCGGAAACAAGATGGGGTGGTCCTTGATCTGGTCCAGCTCAAAGACAATGAAGGATTGATCCAGCAGGTCCAGGTTTTCTGTCGCATTGAGCAAAAATCCGAATTCCCCCTCCCCATAATAAGGCCTGAGCACATAAAGCAGACTGTCCAGATCTGCATCCCTGGACCTGGGCTGGCCACTGCCCATTCCCCGGGCAAATTCCCCGCCCAGGAATTCATAAAAACTGTTGAACCCGGGAAAAACATCCGGATGGGCCAGTATAAACCGATCATAGGATTGGAGGGCATCGGAGAGGAGGATATATTCGGCCCGGTTAAACCCTTCGTCCTCTTTTTTCCAGAGCGCCAACAGGAGTGCCTTGAGACTTTCCCTTTTTTCCGTATCCGGAGGTTCTCCAGGGATCCGGAAAAAGGGATTGAACCGGATCGGGTGAAGGTCATCATAAGTGAAATAATATCCATTCACCAGTTCACATAAGCCCTGATAAGAATGGCCGGTATCCACCAGCACGATATGTGCCCCCTGTTCATGATAGCTGCGCACCAGGTGGTTGGTGAAGAAGGATTTGCCACTGCCGGAAGGGCCCAGGATGAATTTGTTCCGGTTGCTGCAGATCCCTCTTTTCAAGGGTTCATCAGAAATATCCACCAGCAATGGTTTTCCGGAGAGCCTGTCCCCCAGCCGGATGCCAAATGATCCTTCGCTTGACCTGCTTTTTGATTCCATGCCAAGCAGGCTGATTGCGGGACCTGCGAACGTAATAAAGCTCTCATTCATCGGAAAATCACCGGCATTGCCCGGCAGGGCTGCCCAAAACAACTGGGGTGCTCCCACTGATTCCTGCTTGATATCCGTATGTAATCCAGCCAGGGCAGCCATTACCCGTTTGCGGATTTCTCCTAATTGTTCCCTGTTTTCAGCCCATACCATGATATTAAAATGTGCCCTGACCGGTTGTTGCTGATTCCGGACCGCTTCGTCCAGAAAATCCCGGACCGCTTCCCCCGAGGAAGCATTTTCCCTGGAATAAGCTGCAAGGGAATGCAACCTGCGCCCTTTGCGCTCCAATCCGCGGATGATCCTTCCGGGTTCTTCCATAAAAAGGAACTGATTGTATATATGGTTACAAGGCAGGAGCATGCCCAGCCCGGAAACAAAACCGAT
The DNA here is from genome assembly GCA_035533815.1 of Chitinophagaceae bacterium. Classification (GTDB taxonomy): domain Bacteria; phylum Bacteroidota; class Bacteroidia; order Chitinophagales; family Chitinophagaceae; genus JANWKA01. Next base: position 51,918 of record DATLTB010000045.1, on the reverse strand, counting down.
GGAAAACCGGCTTTGCTCCGTGGAATATTTTTCATAATCCAGCCTCGGTCCGCAAAGTGCCGGCAGGGACGGGGGATCAGAGAGGGTGAATATCTGGACCTGCTGGTCGCCGATATGCAATTCTTTCTCCAGGTTAATATCCCGGATCAATGGATTTGCAGGATCCTCTGTCAGGAAGCAATACCGTTCAATCCATCCTGACTTCCCGGGGCTGCTCAACAAATCCCCATTCTTTAACCGCACCAATTTAACCAACCCGCTGTCTTCCAGGATCTGTCTGAACTGACCGGCGCTATCCAAGAATTCCTTTATGCCCTTATCGTCCAGCAAATCCCAGGGCACTACCGAAGACCGGATCAGGCCGGTCGCCCCCGAGCTGGAAGGCTTGCGGCTGTTGGGCTTACGGGTCAGCAGGATAAGGCATTCGTGGTCCAGCCAGGGCCTTTCATGGAAATATCGCTCGCTGCCTGAGGCCAGTAATCCAGCATCATCATGACTGAAGTCACCCCGGATATTTCGCTGGGTGAACCAATCCTGTTTATGCAACACTCCCGGACAGGGAACTGCCCGGATCGCCCTGACCCATGCCTGGTGCAGGATCTCGTACTGCTGCCCTGACAAGGAAAATATTTCCGGCAACTGAACCTGAAAGGCTACCGTGATATCCCCTTGCCGGGATAAAATGCAATCATCCTCCACCGCCTGAAGGGGAAAAATACGGGCTAAGTCCTTATCCATTTTTGCTGAAATTCCCATAAAACATTTTCCGGGTCCCGGTCCGGATGGTCCGGGGTAATCTTCTTGACGCTCTTTTTTTCATGAGTCCAAACTGGCCGTACCGGTGATTCAGCCGGTAAACGACAAAGAACAGGATAGCCCCCGTTACGAATGGGAAAGCGGTGCATATCCAGCCATTGATCCCGCATACAAATAAGATCACAAAAACAAGCAGGATCAGGATAAGCCCTGCACCCAGGTAAAGGATATACTGGGATTCAAGCCCCCTGAATTCCACTGGTTTATTGACTGCCCGGTTAAGCCGGTATACCGGATGTGTCATCAGGTAAAAATGATCAGAGTCCGAAAAAAGATTTTAACACAGTTGCCACGATGACCAGAAAGACACAGCTGCCAAACCAGGCCGCAGCCACTTTGCTGGTATCATGGTCCCCATGGTTCCATTTCTGGTATACCTTCACAGCACCCACAAGTCCAACCACCGCCCCGATGGCATACATGAGACTTGTCCCGGCATCAAAATAACTTTTGACCTGTGTGGCTGCCTGGGTGATTCCGGCATTGCCGTTTGCCGTCTGGGCGAGTGCCTCCAGGTTGACCCCCATCAGGAAGCACAGGGTCATCAGGGTATACCATATCCAGGGAACCCTTGCATAGGAGTTCAACCTAATTTTTGCCTTCTTCATTTGATGGGAATTTCAATCCGGTATAAAAACAGTTCAAAAAAAACTCCACCCGCCCCTACTTCCGCTGTCCAATCAATCTCCCGCAGCAGGTGGAGTTTATGCTTTTTCTAAAAAACATCAAAATGCCGGGCAGTCCTCAATCCATCGGACCTAGGCCCGGCATGACTATGCAATAGCTCCATCCGCCCTGCCTTTCCACAGCATATTTATTTCCCCCTCATTCAGGCAGATGGAGCAAATTCTTTCACATTGGGACTTTATCAGGTGGTCGATGGCAGTCCGGAATTCCGTTCCAGCCAGAATTTGATATTGACCCATCCGGCTTTGCAGGGCCATGATCAGCTCCTGCCTGGGAAAATGACATGCTGCTGCCCGGCTGATGACTTCCAGGACCACGGTGGAAAGCTGATAGCTGAGATCTACGAGTTCCTGTCCTGTTGAATTCCCGGGGGCGGTAATCCCCCGATCAGGTCCAGCCTCAGTTTTATCCTTTACCACTGGCAGGATCTTTTTGGTCCCCAGATCCATATCTTTGGGACGGATCATCCTGTCCAAACCCTGTAGCCGGCTTCCCAGCTTTGGTGCATAATACAGCAACCCGACAATCAGGTAGTATCCTGCCAGCAGCGCGCTCATGACTGCCAGATACTCCCCCCAGGTAATCCCTTTCAACATAGGACTGCTTATTTCAGATTCAATAAACATCCAATCTTTGATTGGATGGAATACAAAATTGAACCGGAAAAAAGCAAGGTTCCCACCCCTGGAACCCCCCTTGGGTAAAATATTTCTAGCACGGATTTGTCAAAACGGCTCCCGGGCAGATCCGCACAGATCAGCATAATAGAGATCCATGACAGGATCCACTGATTGGCCAGAGAAATTCATAGGGCTTTTTTAATGAGCAAATCCTTTTTTTAATGGCAGGAATTCGACCTCTTTGACGAAAGGTCATTGGACTGATCGGAAGTTTACCTAATCAAGGAATGAACCCCTGTTCCTGTGAACTCGAAATGGGGCCCTGGTCATGCGGAGGGTCAATTTCACCGGAAAGTCATTATTTTATTTTGCTTTTTCGGTTTGTCATTCCGCTAAAGCTATTGTTCACGGGGTGTATTTTATCTGAACGTCTTCATTCAACCGGATGTTTCGATATTGTTCTTCATCGTAAACGAGTTTTTCCGGATATATCGAGCCTATGATTTGTCGCTTTTCTGTCTTAGTTCCCTGTGCATATAAATCATCAAACTGGCCAAGATTGGTGATTACCTGATCTCATTGTCCTATAATGCTTTTTTTACCTGGTCGGAACCGGCCAGTTTGGCTTCCAATACCTTGATTTTACTAATGCAAACCTGCTTTAACTCTCGGATCAGGTACCTGATCTCCTTCCATTTCCCCGGCTTTTTTCAGTCAATTGATCAACTCATCTATTTCAGAAAGAAGTTGTTTTCTATCGCTTTGCTGACTTCTCGTCTTTCACCATAAAATTCTATTAAAGTGATAATATATATGCCATTCATGTCAAATTCGTCTTCGTATTTTTTTAACTCAAGAATAAAAAAACCATTGGTATTCTCTGGGCTGAATCTGACTCAAAAGGAAGAAAAGCATGGCTATCAACAGGAGTAATGGTAGCATCCTTTGGGGCGCAGACGGTTAACTTCCAAACACAACTTGGCAAATTAAAAAAACCGTGCAAAATCATTTGTTCAACAACGGTGATCAGTGAAGCTGATCTTTCTTTTCCCTTTCTTCCCATTAAAACATCCTCCACTCCATAATAGCACGCTTCTGTATTAATAGCTTCAGGTTAGCCTGTATATTTATATTTTCTTCAACCTAGATTCGAGTAACAGGAATTTTATCGCTGCAGAACGTATTACACATTGCGTTCGGGAAATTAGTCCAGTTGCATTTTATTTCCCGGCGATATAAAGTAGCGGCACTTCCCTGATGCAATTTATCTTTTTGTGGAATATCAGCTTTAATGATTTCTGCTCCAAATATTATAGCATCAGTAATCAATTCTATTTCAGCATTACAAGCATTTAGTCAATTCAATTAATCTTTGAATGCATCTGTTTTGATGAGTACTTTAATAACAGCTTTTACTTGTTTAAATAATCCTGGGTAAGTAATACACTGTCCTTTTCGGTGAGGTGTTGGTGCTGGCTTATAACTAACAGGAAAATTACATCATGCAGGAAGAAAATAGTTATTAGTTACAGGTGGTAACCGCTTTAGCCATTAATTCCTGTTCTGCCCTGGAAATTCCTATCTTATTGGCCAGTTTTCTCCAGTTTTTTCTTATTGCAATAATCTGATTAATGATTTCATCCATTTGTTGATTATTGAGTTGAAAGTAGGTACCAACACTTTTAGCCAATTGAAAACTAAGCGCATTATCGGATGAATCAATATTTAAAGCAAGCCCGTCTTTATCAATAGAAGGATTAATATCATAAGCCGGGGATAATCTCCAACCATCTTCTTTTAAAATAAATCCATGATTACGTAGATGATCATCTGTGTTTGAAATTGCTATATTAAACACAATCCGTTTCCATAATTGATGCAAATCAGCCTGATTATTAGAACCTGAATATTGAATAAACTCTGCTAAGTCGAGATAACTTGCAGGATTGTTTTTAATGGTATCCTCATTATTGCCAGTCATGGTCATAGCTGAGGCAAAATGTATCCGTTCTCCGTCCAGCCTGTCAAATCTCCTGGTAAAAAAAGTATTGTATTTACCACTTACTTTTTCAATTCTTGATTCAGCCATATCAATGCCTGCTTTTAATGCAAGCATATATGCAAGGTATTCCCATGCAGCTTTATCAATGGTATCAGCTTTTGCAGGAAACTTAGCAATCCATGGATGGTTATTCTCATCTAAGATATTAGCCTTAGGCCGTGCACCCCCTAATGATGAACCCGGGGCTATTAATATGGCAAGCCACTTTTTAGCTTCCTGGCTATCCTCATCAGATTCAATTACTGCTGCGCCATGCTGTAGTTCCCAGACGTTTGACCAATGTGGTATAGGGTATGCTTTATTGTTATCCAAAAAAGGACCTTCAGTATCTAATTTGAAACGTAAAGCCCCCATTCTGCTTTCATCAAATACACCTAAAAGAATATCAATATCGTATAATGTCGGTGCATTCTTGCCCTGCTCTCTTGCTTCCTGTGCTGCTCTTCGCATCATTAATTTCCTTCCCCATGCATCGGGCATGGAATCCATAAATACCCCGAAATTCTCTTTGTTATTGGGATACTGAGTGCCTGTATACCAGGATATGTCCGGGTCCAATAGCAGCTGCTCTTTTGAAGCAATCCATTCTTTATCATATTCAAAACTGAATGCCTTTTTCCCCTTAGCCTGTTGAACTGAGAGTACCCCAATACATTTTGGTTCGGGCATTCCTACCCAATGCGCATATACCCATATATTAATTTTACCTGCCATTGTATTAGCCTTTTGTGTTTCCTATTAATTGTAGGTCCTGCAGCTTCCTACCATATTTATCGTCTGCCGCCAGTTTCAGAAAATCGTCCTGCAAACCCAATACCCGTATGGTATTAAAATAAGCCCCCAGCGATACACTTGAATTTCCTTTCTCAATTTCATATAATGTTGACCGGTCAATACCCGCCCGTTCGGCTACCTGTATGGTAGTAAGCTTACGTCTTTTCCGCGCCAGCTTAATATTTTCTCCTACCTGTTCTAATATTTTCTGGTATTTTGGGAATAATATTTGTTTTTTGCTTTTCATAAATGTAGCTTATTATCCACAAAATAACAATAATTGTAGGAAATAACCAACATTTATTATAATATCATTTTATGCCCTTTGCCGGAGTAGGGAATCCTTCTACACTGCGTACAATAAAAACACCTTCGGACGAGATAATTTTTATCATTAACAACAGATTAGAATAAATAATCAGATAATCAAACTGCTATTGCAGGAAGTCGATTTAACGCACCCATAAAATGGTCCGAAAACTGTTCGATTGGGGGTTACTTTTTTCGAGTCCGGAACCAATAATTAATTCCTGCTATTTCATTATATTCAAAGGTTCCTCCCATTAATTGCGCCTAGACTTTAAATGTCCTTGAGTATCTGTGTCCGGAAATATCAGGCTGGTCAGGGTGTCCCTGCCGGAATTTGAATGCCGAATGGCCTTTTTCCCTCATGGTCTTGCCAAGACAAAATCAAGATGATCCGGGAACTGCCTTACTTTCTGGGCTTTATTGACTTTCAGGATAGCATTTCGTGAAGGTATTTCAGAAATGCTAATGTTTACAGGTCTATTCATCCAGATATTTTTGCTGGAACATGCGCATCATGCCGCTGAAGTTTTTTTTGGCGGATAATGCGATCAGGGCGCGGCTTATTCGCTTTGCCCTGGTCGGGTTTGTTTTTGCACTGTCAATCCATTTGATAAAATAGCCCTGATGCGATTTGGGCAACTGGAAAAAGAATTGCTCCGCAACAGGATCATCAGCCAAACAGTCGGTGAAATCAGCCGGAGCATCAATACGGAAATCCAGGTCCACAGTCAACCGGACTGTTAATGATGCCCCCTCCCCTTTTGCAAGGGCTTTACGCATCGAGGCATTGATGGGCATGATGAATTCTCCCCCGCCCATGGGCAGCAAGGCGACTCCGCTGATTGCATGTCCATCTAATTTCCCTTTAACCCGGTAAGCTTTTTTACAGCCCGGCTTCAGGTGTTGGGTGATTTCTTCTGGAATGACAATATAGTACCAGCCTGTCTTTTCCCCCTGGTTCCCAAAACGCAGTATGGTCGTGGTAAACAATGGCATCAGGCCAAAATTAGGAAGAAGAATAATAATAGAATAAACAACTGCATGGTCATCCTATGCAGGAATACATGACCCGGATATACAGCGGGATTTTATCTGGTCAAGAATAGCCTCAGAATCCCCGGACAGGATATCCGATGGGGATTCTTCCTGTAATTTGGGCCACGGAATACAGGAGCAGCAGGCTGGCGAATATGCAACCTGATATGCCCAGAATTTTTACCGTAACCTGGATTGACCTGCTCTCTGAAAGACGGCCTATCCGCCTGGTCAGAAACAGGATGGTCCTGAAAATATATGCCGGAGTCCATTTGGGGGTCAGGTTAGCTTTCCCCAAGGCATTGATGCTGTAAAACAGCAGGTAAGCCATCCAGAACAAATCAAATAAAGGAAAAAAAATCCGGTTATAATATTTAATATGCCTGGTCTGTTCATATATCCCGAAGGCCAGGGTAAGGAAAGCCAGGATGGCCATAGCCAGCATCAGCCGCTCCTGCATTTTTTCCTGTGGATCTAATTTGAAATAGGTTCTTTTGGCTGTTTGCATATGTTCAGATGAAGCTGGAGATCAATCAATAGGATACCAAAAATACAGATAAAGTTCCATCTGCTTCCTTGGGTTCCCCGATAATCCATGCTTCAGTCTCCGGGCTTATCCCTGCATGGACTCATTGCTTTTCTGAATGCAGGGGGTTATTTTCCGGATAGGGTTTGGCTCCCATGGTGGAAAACCAGATAATCCGGTTCAGCAGGTCATCATTTCCTCCATCGATATGATCGAACTGGGGTGCTGAGGACAGCCAGGCCATTTTCCGGGCCTTTCCCTTTAGCCTGTTCAGGGGTGGATTCATTTCATTCAGGGGGACCTGGTTGGGGACAGCGGTATATCCGGTCAGGTCTTTCTTGCCTGTGAAGCAGGCGAACATCGGCGTGGCTGTGGCATCCAGGGCATTCATGGGGGGTATTCCCAGGATCTGCTCAATGGTCCTCACCATGCTGGTTTGGTTGTATGAAGTATGGACCACGGCATGCAGCTGACTGTAAGGGCTGATGACAAAACAGGGTGCCCGGTAAGCGGAAACATGATCCCAGCCGTCCTGGGAATCATCTTCAGTGACCAGGATAGCCGTGGAATCCCAGAAACGGCTATGGGTCACCGCCTGCACGATCCTTCCCAAAGCCAGGTCATTGTCCGCAACCATGGCACGCGGGGTGGGAAACCCCGGTTTTGTGCCCGCAGTATGGTCATTGGGAAGTGCCATGACCATCAGCTCAGGCCACTGGTCCCCGGGCAGGCTGTCATAGTGATGCAACTCCCGGATGAAATCCGAAGCCCGGATCTGGTCATTGATAAAATGGCTGTCAAAGCCCGGATAGCCGGGAGCGAGCAGGGGCCGCACCCGGGATATGGTGGAGGTGTTGTAGAAATGAAAGGTTTCTCCGTGGTTGTACAAGGCATATATACGGGTCCAGTCCAGGTGATCCTTCCAGTGCGGAGTTGCTGCTTCTCCATAAATCCTGACCGATCTGCCATGGTCCAGGGCATCGTTCCAGATAAATCCTTCCCGGTCATAGACCAGGGCATCATTCTGCACATGAGGATAGCTGCGGAACCAGGCCCTGACATTTTTTTCAACATAGTCGGTCACCATGGCCGCATCCGTCCATTGATGTCCCTCAGCGGAACATTTACCGGACATCAGGAAACCATCCATCAGCTCAAACTGGGTGGCCAGCCGGTGCTCGTTGGGGGTCACACTATCTCCGAACGCACATAGGGAAGCATCTCCATTACCTGCGGACATATCTCCAAGCACCTGGTCATACGTGCGGTTTTCCTTGATGATATATAGCACATGCCGGATCAGGGATGGCTCTCCAATCCTTTCCGGAACCACTCTGGCTGGCTGATGCAGCCTGGGCAGCGCCCTGGCAAGCCGGGAACGAAACACCAGGTTATATTTCCTGACGCGGACCGTATAGGCTGCCAATGCGGCCATACCCGGTACCCTGACCAGGGTTACGGTGGCCAGCTGATGATGACTGTTATAGGCGTCATGGATGCTTACCCTTGCTCCCTCTCCCTCCAGATTGGTCACGGCCAGCAAACCAGCTGGGTTCAGGGCCAGGCCCGAAGGGTAGGCTTCCACAGGGATGAAACCCTGCAAGGATCCAAGGCCATCCGCTTCTATCCGGATCATACCCACCGCATTGTCCATACCATTGGCTACAAACAGGTATTTTCCGCTGGGATCGAACACCAGTGCATTGGGGGAATCTCCGATAAAGGGATTGTAGCGTGGATCCAGCATCACCGGTATGGTCCCCTTTACCTGGTCGGTAAGGGCATCCACCACGGTGATATCATCGCTGTTTCCATTGGCGGCATAGAGGTAACTGCCCGAAGGGGCAGTTACAATGGCATTGGGGTGAAGTCCGGTAAGGATGTCTTTAATTACTGTTCCGGTGGCTATATTAATGACGGTTATGCTCCCTTCCCGGGTAGCTCCTGTCCGGGGATCAATATAGGCTGCACCCCAGGGCACCCCGGCGGTTTCCGAGCCGGTATCCGCAGGTGAATCCCCGCCCCAGTTAGTGACATAGGCTTTCCCCCCGGTTATCGCCATCCCATACGGGGCCACCCCGGTAGGAGCTGTCCAGATGGTCCTGGCATCCCTGAGCCGCATCTTGATCAGCTGGTTGTTGCCATTGAGCACCGTATATAGATAGCGGACCCCCATTTCCCTTCGGATAATCAGTTGGTTGGGAAGGGCGGCAGGAGCCGGTTTATGGGCTTTAAACAGGATTTCCCGAATAATATGTGCAGTTTGCCCGTTCCAGGAAGCCCCCAGGACCAGGGAAGCCCCGTTTTTTTTTGCCTGGGCTGCACCCCAGTATATCTCCGCATGACCGGAATCCCGGATCACCTGCAATCCCCCATAGGTATTCATTAGTCTCGGATAAGGCAATGCCTTAGCCAGGGAAAGCCGGTAAATCAGTTTGCCGGTGCTGGTCCTGATAAATGCCAGTCCGTAGCGGTCTTCCACCACCAATACCCCGGTGCCGGGAATGAACCGGCAATCCAGGCTGTGGTTCTCCAGGCCGGGATCCCCGTAGCGGATCACCCGGCCAGCCGGATCAATGATCCGGTTATAGGGCATCGTCACCGGCAAGGGATGGACATCAGTCTGTGCCTGGCATAGTCCGGCCTGGATCAAACCCGGGAACATCCAGGGAAGCAGGCGGTAAAAGAGATCTTTTTTCATAAATTATATCCGGTGCTTTCGGTGAATAAATCCATCATTAAGCCCCCATGGATCGAGGGGGGAAGCACCCGTAGTGGCAAATCAAGGAAGAATGGGGTTAAGAACAAAGTATTAATCCAGATTTCACCTTTAATTAATATGGGAAAACATTCAATCCAGCAATTCCCGGATGGCAACGCTCAATTTTTCCGCATTGGGAAGCATCGCCTGTTCCAGTCCTGCATTCAGGGGTACAGCGGGCAGGTCCAGAGCACCCAGCACCATGACCGGCGCATCCAGCCAATGGAAGCAGGCAATCGATATGCGGGCAGCCAGGGATTGGGCAAATGAATTATTGAGCGGTTCCTCGGTAAGGACCAGGCATTTGCCATGTCTTTTCACCGCATCAAATACCAGTTCTTCATCCAGGGGTTCCAGGGTCCTCAGATCTACGATCTCCAGCTGACCCCGAAAAGTTGCGGATGCCTGCCGGGCCCAGTGCACTCCCATGCCATAGCAAATCAGGCAAATGGTTTCCCCGGACTGCTCCAGTTCCTCGTCCGCCTGCAGCACCACCAGGGCCTTCCCCAGGGGAAGTATATAATCTTCAGCCGGTTCAATGGTACGGGCTTCCTGGGTGCCTGGTACCCTGGACCAGTAAAGTCCTTTGTGTTCCAGCATCACCACCGGATTGGGATCCAGGAAGGCGGCCTTCATCAACCCTTTCATATCCGCTGCATTGGAAGGATATGCGACCTTGATACCTTTGATGGAAAGCAGGGTGGTCTCCACACTCCCGGAATGGTAAGGCCCCCCACCTCCGTATGCGCCCACAGGCACCCGGATCAGGACCTGTACAGGGAACTTACCTGCAGTGAGGTAGCAGGACTTGGATATTTCACTGACCAGCTGGTTAAAGGCGGGATACACATAATCGGCAAACTGTACTTCCACCACCGGTTTCAATCCCACTGCGGAAAGTCCATTTGCCGATCCGATGATATAGGCTTCCTGAATGGCCATATTGAACACCCGGTCGTCCCCGAATTTTTCCGCGAGCAGGGCGGCTTCCCGGAACACCCCTCCCAGCGGTCTGCCCACATCCTGACCAAAAAAAAGGGATTCCGGATAGTTCCGCAGGATCTCTTCAATGGCATGCAAGGCGGCATCCACCATCATGACAGGTAGGCCTCCGGCCGGTGAACGTGCTCCGGATTCCCGGGTCACCGGTGTGGGGGCAAATACCTGACCAGTCACGGTCTGCGGATCAGGCTCGGGGGCATGCAACGCCGCAGCACAATCTTCGCTGGCCCTGGTCTCCGCTTCCTGTTCCCCCTGCAGCAGTTCCTGTGCCGTACAACCAGATTCCAGCAACCGTTGTCTGCACCTGGGAAGGGGGTCCTCTGCGGCATGGAGGGCCAGGTCGGCTTCGCTCCGGTACCATTCTTTACGGACTCCGGAAGTGTGATGCCCGAGCAGGGAAACTGAAGCCCGGACTAGTATGGGTTTGCGGGTGTTGCGGACAAATCCAATAACCTCCTCCATGACCAGGTAGGAGGCTTCGAAATCATTTCCGTCCACCTCAATCCGTTCCAGCCCCCGGAACCCGGCAGCATATTCATAGGCATTCATGGCCCTGGCCTGGTCCCCTTTAACGGAGATCCCCCAGTCATTATCCTGGACTAAAAATATGATCGGCAACTGCCGGAGGGTGGCAAACTGAAGCGCTTCGCTCACCTCTCCCTCGGTCATGCTTCCATCCCCCAGGGAACAAAGCACCAGGGGCTTTACCCCCGGATCCGCCTGCCCCCGGGATTCCAGGTAACGGATACCCTGGGCAATACCGGTGGAGGGTATGGCCTGCATACCTGTGGCACTGCTTTGATGGATGATGAATGGTTTTGCCGGATCCCGGTTGCTGGGATGGCAGTAGTAGGATCTGCCTGCACTGAACGGATCGTCCGCCTTAGCCAGCAGCTGCAGCATCAGGTCATAGGGCCGGTAACCCAGGGCCAGCAACATGGCATCGTCCCGGTAATAGGGGCTGACATAATCCTGTGGGCTGAGCAGTAATCCTGTAGCTACCTGGATGGCTTCATGTCCTGAGGAAGTGGAATGGACATATGGACATTCCCGGCGGTTGGATTCATACAGATGGGCCATGGCCCTGGCGGTGCACATCAGCCGGTAGGCCCGGATCAAAAGGGTATTATCCATGCGGAATAAGGGAAGCTTGCGGACAAATGTACCATATAAGCATCAGGAGGCCGCCATACCGGTCTACCTGGTGCAAACCAAATTGTTGCGGGTTGAGGTAACATTAGTATACCAACTCTTAAACCTATGATGACCAAGGAACAATTTCTTGAGATTTTCCTCGCCAAGTATCAGGATATTAACCAATTAAATAAGATTAAGGATTTCTACCAGTATGAGAAGATGTTTGATCAGTCTACTAGTTGTGATTTGCTTTCAAATTATTAGGTAGCTTCGGGCTAACTAAACACGTCAACTAAATTATACGAAGCGTATTGGATGAATTTGGTATGCACCCAATGCATAATTGTATTTGGGGGGCAGCGGGGATTTGGGTATATCTCCCAGATGGTTTCTGTTTTACAGTTTTAAGGATCCTTATTATTTGAACTAACATACGATACAACTGGTAAATAGGATAACTGAAGTACTCCGGAATTTACACATATGCAGCCCATTTATAGCAAAAACTGGATTTCAGACAGCTCCTTGCCTATTTGATGTACTCCTCTTAATATTCTTTGAGTTTGAGAGGATGAAGGTTTTTTTATCCCCTTGATATATTGCGCCAAGAGGCTTTGATTCATTCCTATCCGTTCAGCAAGAGCCTTGGCGTTAATAACCTTGTAAAAATCAAAGAAACTTTCAAGATCATACTCAAACCATATTTCATCAATGGTATAGATATATCCCATATCTTCAAACATCAGGTTCAGCATATCTATAATCATAACCTGAAGGTGTTTCCAATTATCCCCACAAGTAACTAGGGAACGATTTTTCCATTGACCTACAGCCGTATACCCCTGATCTTCCTTAATAATCTTCAGTTTGATATGTGGCTTCTTCTCTGTATTTTTCATACTGTTTATCTTTTACCGGTTTCTATTTCTGCCATTTTCAAAATATTCCTTAACGTTCCCTGCTTCATTTCTTTGGATGAGTGAAAAGGAACGGTGATCATATTCTTTTTTATCGGATGTTTCATAATGATATGGCTCCCACTTTGTCGGACCTCAAACCAACCTTCCTTTCTTAAAATCCTTAAAAGTTCGCTTGACTTCACCCCTTGTAAATGCTCAGGTAAAGGTAATAATTTTATTACTATATCACAACGCCTTTCAACCTTATCCTAAAACCAGGAAATAACTAGGGTTTTACAATTTCTAAACCTCTATTGTACTTCATAAAAACATAAATATATAATTATCAATTAGTTATATAACTATGTTGGGACCGATCCCGAAAATCATCAGCACTAAAAACCACGGTATTTATTCCCAAAACGACTTCTGCCTGAGTGATCAACTCACCCATCCCGGAACCGGGCTGGCCGCCAAGGATAATTACCTGCGGATTATTTACGGAGGTGACGCCCAAAAGTATTATTCCGGATAATCCTTTCGGCTATCTCGTCAACTTTCTTTGGTTCTAAAAAATAAAGTTCTTTGAGTTTTTAAAGCTTGTCAGCCATCAGAAAAGAAAGTAGCTGTATTTGATAATGATCTTCAGCATACGTTCTTTCAACCTGAAGTTTTTTGAATCCCTGCTCAATTTAGCCGCTACAAGAGCGACCTGCTCTAATTTGTGTATTCCACCCAGGTCAGGGTTTAATTTATCCAGTTCTTTCAACTGCAGCTGTATGCTCCCGGTTACTACCAGGCTTAAAACATGGCGGCTTGTTTCCGTTAGCTTATACCAATCCAATGTGGAACCGCTAAAACTAATCAGCTGTTCACCAGTCCCATTTTTCTATTTGAGATTGGCGATACTTTCAGCATTTTGGGTGTTTAGTTCGGCTATCATAATTTATACATCATTATTATTACAAATATACAAAATACTGACTGACATGTATTTAATCAAAATGTCGGAGTGCAAACAGTCTATCGGATCTCCAGCTCCAGCAGGCTGTCATTTTCGATGAAAGCTTCCAGCTTGTCCCCGGTATGCACCGGTCCCACCCCGGCGGGTGTACCCGTGAACAGCAGGTCCCCGATATTGAGAGAGAAAAACCGGCTGATAAAGCAGATCAACCTGTCAAAGGAAAAAAGCATGTCGCGGCTATTGCCCTGTTGCACAGGCTGGCGGTTTTTATACAGGCAGAAATTAATGTCCTTTTTATCCGGTATACTGGATATGTCCAGGAAGCTGCCGATTACAGCAGAATGGTCAAAGGCCTTGGCCAGTTCCCAGGGAAGGCCCCCGGCCTTCAGCTGGCTTTGCAGGTCCCTGGCCGTGAAATCCAGTCCCGTGGTGATCTGGTTATAATATTTATGGGCAGTTTCTTCGGGAATATTTTTTCCGTTTTTGCAGAACTTCAGCACGAGTTCACATTCATAATGCAGGTCTTCGGTAAAATCAGGGTAATAAAAGGGTTGCTCATCCAAAAGGAGGGCTGATTTCGGCTTCATGAAAATGATGGGCTCTTCCGGAATCTCCCGTTCCATCTCCCGGGCATGGTCCGCATAGTTCCTGCCCACACAAAGTATCTTCATATTTTGCTGGAAAAATTGATTTCCGCTGCCCAAATTACATCATCGGTGCGGTAAGTGCAAGGGCTAGTCAAACACCAGATGATTCAGTCCGTTCATGGCCTGCTGAACACTGACCAATACAAACTCCTGGATGGACAGCACCGCCTGCTGGGTTTTCCGGGCGACCACCGGCAATTCCTGCGGCTTCCATTTCCCCAGCACATGGTCAACCTGTCTTCCCCGGGGATAATCCCTGCCAATCCCAAATCGAAGCCGGCTATAGGATCCGGTACCCAGGGATTCCTGTATGCTTTTAAGCCCGTTATGTCCGCCATCGCTACCCCCAGGCTTCAGCCGAAGGGCGTTCAGAGGCAACGCCAGATCATCCAGGACCACCAGCAGATTTTCCAGTGGGATCTTTTCCTTGTCCAGCCAGTACCTGACTGCCCTGCCGCTCAGGTTAACATAAGTGGTGGGTTTGATCAGTAAATATTCCCTTCCGGCTCCCCGGTGCACAGCGGTATCTGCTAATCTTCCCGGATGAAAAATAATTCCATGGTCCTGGGCAAAAGCATCCACCACATCGAAGCCGATATTATGGCGGGTATGGGCATATTCCTCCCCCGGATTTCCCAGCCCCACGATCAGAAATTTTGTTTGTATGGCCATCATCAGGAATTAATCACCTCTTTTTCATCCTTCCCATCGGGAAGCTGAAACAGGCTGCAGCTGTTTTTTTTATACAGCCCCAGGAATACCAATACGCCCAGGACGATCATCAGCAGGCCCGACAAGGCAAACTTCCATCCTGTAAAAATATAAATATACAGCCAGGCAGCTACCGAGCCAATCACCGGCAAGGGATAAAGCCACATCCTGAAGGGGAAAAAAGCTTTTGCATGCTTTTTCCTCAGTCTCACCAGTCCAACAGCCTGTCCGATGAACTGGACCAGGATGCGCATGGCCAGGATGGCGCTGATCACCTCAGTCAGGTTGAACAGCAGGCTGAAGACCAGGGCAGTGCCCCCCAGCGCAAGAAGCGATACATAGGGAAAATCTTTGCGGGGATGCAGCCGGGCGAACGCCGGAAAAAAATTTCCATCCACTGCTGCTGCATAAGGTATCCTGGAATATCCCAGCATGATGGCAAACAGGGAAGCCAGCGCAATCCAAAGGACCAGCCCGGTGGCTATCTCTGCCGCATTTTTTCCGTACACCTGTTCAATAAAAGTACTCACGATAAATTCAGAATGGGTGGCGGTATTCCAGGGAACTATCCGGGCGATGCTCAGGTTCATCCCAGTGTATAGCAGGGCAACCCCGGTGATGGAAATGAATATGCTCCTGGGTATATTGTGACCCGGGGCCCTGATCTCGCCGCCCAGGTGACAGACATTATAATACCCCAGGTAACAGTATATGCTTTTTACCGTGGCATGCCCCAGGGCTGCCCAGAAAATAGCGGTAAGCACGGTTTGTTGATTGGTGGGAACCCAGTGTTGCACGGGAGCATGTCCATGAAACACTCCGCCTGATATGATCCAGAGGATGGTGATGACCACCCCTGCCCAGAGAAAAACAGATAGCTTGCCCAATATACCCGTCTTTCTGTACAGCAGGAAAGTCACTAAAATGACCACACCCCCTGAAAGGATTTTTTTTCCCAGCCAGCCCAGGGGGAATAGAAACGTGCTGTACTGGGCAAATCCGATCGCCCCGGAAGCCACGACCAGCGGAGCTTGCAGCAGGGTCTGCCAGACAAATAAAAAAGGCATGAGCCTGCCCCATTTACCTTTCCCCCCATAGGCTGCCTTCAGGAACTGGTAGCTTCCCCCCGCAGCAGGAAAAGCAGCCCCCAGTTCAGCCCAGACCATGCCATCTATCAGGGCAATAACAGCCCCCAGGATCCAGGCGTAGATAAATGTTCCCCTGCCCATCAGCTGCATGACCAGGGGAAGGGCCACAAAAGGGCCGATACCCACCATATCGATCATATTGATAGCCGTGGCTTGCAGCAAACTGATCGAGCGGTTGAGTGCAGGTTTATACGCTGCCATGGCTATTCTTCCATTTTACAGGCTGACCCGGATTTGTCAGATAAAGTTCGGGCAAAAAAAAAGTGGAATTGGGAAATTCCACTTTTTTTAATGACCTGATCTGGTTATTGCTTGATGAGCTTGTAGGTCTGACCTTTAACGGAGACAAAATAAATTCCTGTAGGCAGGCCGCTTTGCACCACAATGGTCGTGTTGTTCAGGACCTTGAACGGAAGGGATCTCCCGGAAATATCGGTCACCCGGATGTTCTGCGCCTTCATGTCAGCTGCTGGGACTCCGGTCAGGTTGATGGTATTGCTGAATGGGTTGGGGAAGACCTTCACACTGCCCGCATAGTGGCCATTCACGTTCACTTCGATCACATTGGAAAAAGTGTACTTGCCATCAAAGTCCTGCTGCATGAGCCGGTAGAAATAGCTGCCATCCACCAGGTTATTGTCGGTGAACTGATAATCCCTCGGAATGTTGCTGTTACCTGAACCGGCAACCGTACCCACGGAAGTAAATGTCTTGGAATTATCACTCCGCTGCACCATAAACTGTTTGTTGTTCAGTTCGGAAGAGGTGGTCCACTTTAGCAGTACGCTGCTGCCCACCGGGCTGGCCGTGAAAGACTGCATCACGATAGGTAATAAAACATTGGTGCTGAAAGTCTCCGAATAGATCAGCAATACCCTGGTCGGGAATGGCGGTGGTTTGGACCGGATGGTGATCTTGAAGGTGATGCTCTGGGTCCTGGGTTGTCCTGGAGTATTGGTATTCACCGAAACATTAGGAAATACTATTGTCTGGTTGTTCGGATCGGAATAAAATAGCGGAAGAGCATTCACGTGGAATATCACCCCGGTAGTATCCGGACTTTGAACAGCCGCAGTGGCTTTGCTCAAATCTATGGTTCCTGATCCCGGGATATTTTGCAGGGTTAACACGAAATCAACGGCCGGGCTGTCCATAGGGGTCGCCGGAACAACGGATAGCTGGTTATAGTTGATGGTGTCGGAATACAAGATTTCAGTCAACTGCGCATGGCTATTGACATAAAACAGCAATAGCAGGGGGATCAGCATGAAATATTTAACCAGGGGGTAGATTTTTTTCATAAAATTTTATTTTAATATTGTTTTATGGGTATTCAGTGAGTTAAAAAACAATGGAATCTTATTTAAATCTGGTATAAAAATAATAATTAATATTCTTTTATATAGAAATTATTTAAAATCTTTAAATATAATGACTTTAAACATACATTAATATTCTAAGCATCTGTTTCAGGAATACCATGAATTTTTCAAGACAAATTCAATGCCAATGCAAATAGTTGAAGGGTGCTTTACGGTACCCGGTAACCGGGTTTATTTCAGAGGATTTGGTCAGTCAGCCGGATAAAAAAATTGCCTGCACTGATCCAAATTCAGTTTCAGGATCCAAGTATCCGTGACCAAAGATAATGGTTTCCATGAATTATTTGAATCTGCCAAATAAAAAATGCCCTTTGTTTTCCACAAAAAGGCATCTTAAAGGGGGATTTCCCGGTTATTTCTTCTTTTCTCCCCGGGAAGGCGAACCTTTGGCAGGGGGTACCGGCTGGGCAGGCCCAGCGGCTGGAGCAGGAGCGGCAGTTGTGGCAGCAGTTGCTGTTGCTGATGCTGCAGAAGGTACGGTCGGCGTTTCTTCTTTCAGTACCCGGATCATGGCCACCGTAGCCAGGGGAATACGGGGTGAGTTGAGGATTTCGAAGCCTTTCAGCTTCAGGTCTTCCACCCGCACACTCCGGTTCATTTCCAGGTGTTCAGTACTTACTTCAATATGTTCCTTCAGGTCCCTGGGATAGGTTCTCACTTTCAGGGATTTCAATTTGATATCCAGTTTACCCCCGTCCTTTACGCCTACCGGCTGCCCGGTATATTTGACTGGCATGTTGACCGTAATTTTTTTATCCTCCACCAGCTCCAGGAAATCCACATGGCTGAGCACATCAGTCACCGGGTCAAACTGCAGGTCCTTTAATACGCAGCGATAGGGAATGCCATCAATATGGATGTCTGCCAGCTGGAAATCGGGAGTATAAACCAGGTTTTTCAGGGATACCCGGGGTACCTGAAAATGGATGATGCCTGAGCCTCCATAAATGATACAGGGGACTTCCCCGCCGGACCTTAACCTGCGCGTAGCCTTTTTACCTGTTTCTTTCCTGCGTTGTCCTTGGATCGTAATTGTCTTCATGCTATTACATCTTTTAGGTCTGCCTGCTCCGCCTTTGCACTTTTGCGCTGGTTGTGAATGAACAGGCTGGTGATGGATTTATTCTCATGCGTGTTGCGGATCGCTACTGCAAAAAGGGCTGCGGTGCTGATCACCCGGATCTTGCCGGAAACGCGCTGTAGGGGTATGGTATCGCAGACCACCAGTTCTTCGAGTACGGAATTCTCTATGTTTTCATACGCCTTGCCGCTCAGTACCGGATGGGTGCAAAAAGCCCTTACGGTCCTGGCTCCTTTTTCCTTCAGCAGGGCCGCTGACCTGGTCAGGGTGCCGGCTGTATCCACAATATCGTCAATCAGCACAATATCCCGGTCCGTGACATCTCCGATCACGGCCATGGATGTGATTTCGTTTGCCCGTTTACGCTGCTTGTCACAGATCACCATTTCCGCATTGAAATAGGAGGCCACTTCCCTCACCCGGTTGGTGCTCCCCACATCAGGGGACGCAAAGGTAAGGTTTTCCAGATTAAGATTTTCGATGAAAGGGATAAATACCGCTGAGCTGTCCAGGTGGTCCACCGGGATATCAAAGAAGCCCTGGATCTGAGGCGCATGCAGGTCCATGGTGATCACCCGGTTGGTTCCTGCTGCTACCAGGAGGTTGGCCACCAGCTTGGATCCAATGGCTACCCTGGGTTTGTCCTTGCGGTCCTGCCGGGCAAACCCGAAATACGGAATGACCGCCGTGATATACCCGGCGGATGCCCTTCTGGCCGCATCGATCATCAGCAGCAGTTCCATGAGATTATCCGCAGGTGCACAGGTGCTCTGCACCAGGAAGACATAATCTCCCCGGATGCTTTCCAGGAATACCGGCTGGAATTCTCCGTCACTGAAATGCTGAATAAGGCTTTTGCCCAACCCATTTCCATAAATGCTGGCAATTTTTTCTGCCAGGTACCTGGAGCAATTACCTGAAAAGATCTTGACTGAAGTTTCCATGATCGCAAAAGTAGCTGTAAAATTAACCTTTTTGGACTGATCCAATGATAAAAATAAGGCGCTGACCGGCCCAAGATAACCCCCTGAAATGTCTATCTTTGATTGAAACATTCGGGGATGGAACAGGTGTTGGAAGATCAGGTGAAACCGGTGAAAAAACTCAGGAAGCAGCGCCCCAGGTCGCGTGGCATCCTTTCCTGGGCAATGGATGACAGACCCCGGGAGAAACTCCTGAAACTCGGGGCGGAGGCGTTGAGCGATTCCGAATTGCTGGCCATAGTCATCGGCAGCGGCTGGGGAAACCGGTCTGCGCTTGACCTGGCCAAGGAAATCCTGGAAAAGGGGCGGAGAAACTGGCAGGATATCGGACGAATGAGCACCGAAAAGCTCATGAAAACCAAAGGGATCGGTCTGGCAAAGGCAATCGCGATCGGGGCCGCCATAGAGATCGGTAAACGCCGTCAATCCGGCACTGTGACGACCAGGACCATCGTCAGGTCCAGCCAGGATGCAGCCAGGATCCTTCAGCCCATGCTGGCGGACCACCAGTATGAAGTATTCTGCATCCTTTATCTGAATCAGGGAAACCGGGTCCTGCATTTGGAAATGATCAGTAAGGGAGGGATCAGCGGGACCGTGGTGGACCCCCGGATCATATACAGGAAAGCCCTGGAAAACACGGCATCATCCCTGCTGCTTTGCCATAATCACCCATCCGGTAACCTGCAACCCAGTGAGGCGGATATATCCCTGACCCGGAAGCTGAAGGAAGCCGGAAAACTATTTGATATTTCCGTACTTGACCATGTGATCGTATCAGAAGAAGGCTATTTCAGTTTTGCTGACCAGGGCCTGCTTTAACTGCTTTCATCCTGATTTCCATTCAATGTAAAGGAAGGTTTCCATGCTTAAAATAGGTATTTTCGGAGTGGGTCACCTGGGAAAAATACATCTGTCCCAACTGGTAACCCTGAAAGGCATCGAACTGACTGGTTTTTATGACCCGGATGACCTGGCAGCCCAAGAAGCCTCCTCCCTTTATGGAATATCGCGGTTCGATGATCCGGCTTCCCTGGTCACTGCCTGTGATGCGCTCGATATTGTGGCGCCGACCATCCATCATTTTGCCCTTTGCGAGCTGGCCATACGTTGCAGCCGGCATGTGTTCGTGGAAAAACCCATGGCCAATACCATGGAAGAGGCCGCTGCCCTGCTCAAGTTGCTCGCAGAAGCCAATGTACGCTTCCAGGTTGGGCATGTGGAACGGTTCAACCCGGCCTTCCTGGCCCTGCAGGGATATCCCCTGAATCCCATGTTCATCGAAGTGCACCGGCTGAGCCAGTTCAGTCCCCGGGGCACTGATGTGAGTGTCATCCTGGACCTGATGATCCATGATATCGACCTCATTCTGAGCATGGTCCGGTCTTCGGTAAGCCGTATTTCAGCCAGCGGGGTACCGGTCATCAGCGATACACCAGATATCGCAAACGTGAGGTTGGAATTTCATAACGGATGCGTGGCCAACCTGACTTCCAGCAGGATCTCGCTCAAAAAAATGCGGAAAATGCGGATCTTCCAGAAAGATGCCTATATCAGCATTGATTTCCTGGATAAAAGGACTGAAATCATCAAATTAAAATCTCCCCTGGGAGATGAAGGATTGTTTACCTTTGAAATAGACACCGGCACGGGTAAGAAAACAATTGCCCTGGCCAGTCCGCCTATTCGGGAAACCAATGCCATTGCCCTGGAACTGGAAGCATTCAGGGATAGTATTTTAGGAGACCGGCCTGTACCTGTAAGTGCAATTGATGGTTATCAGGCCATGGATATTGCTCATCAGATTCTGGAAAAGATAGGTCAACCCGATCATTCCTGAATTAAACCTGTGCTTATTTACCCCAAAAGATAAGGCCCTGCATGCGGTTTTATAAGAAAATTGAAATCTGGTGGTATATTCTGGCCGACGGCATTTCTGCTGCATTGACCTGGTCCATATTCCAGCTGTTACGGCGGGTTATCCTGCATCAGCCCGGTACTCCCCCTGTCAACCTGTTTCACCTCAATCCGGGATTTTACCTGGGCAGCCTGTCCATTACCGCCGGATGGCTCGTATTATATTTTATTTCAGGCACCTATAATGATATTTACCAGAAGTCCAGGCTGATAGAGCTCTCCCGTACCATGCTTACTTCCTGCATTGGTTGCCTCTTATTGTTTTTCATCTTCCTGCTTCATAATCCTGTTCCTGCACAGATTCTGTATTATAAGGAATTTTTTACGCTTTTCATTATCCAGTTTGTTCTCACATTCAGTGGCAGGCTGACCATCCTCAATATTGTCAAATACCAGCTGGTGAACGGCCGGGTGAAATTAAACACCATCATCATCGGGGCCAATCAGAATGCCATCCGGCTTTACCGGGAGATCGAGCAGCGGAAAGTCGGACTGGGGTATCATGTCACGGGCTTCATCTATCCCCAGTCAGATGGCAAAAACGGCCTGGGCAGCTATCTGCCTAATTTCGGTTCGATTGACCTGCTGGAGGATATCATCGAGAAAAACCATACGCAGCAGGTAATTCTCGCCATTGAGAAATCCGAACAGCACCGGCTCGTGGATATCATCAACCGGCTCAGCGAAAAGGAAGTCATCATCAAGGTAATCCCGGACATGTATGATATCCTTTCAGGATCCGTGCGGATGAATAATATTTTCGGTGCCGTCCTCACCGAGATCAAACCCGGCCTGATGCCGGATTGGCAGGAGCATTTCAAAAGGCTGGTGGACATCATCGGCTCCGCGGTTGGTCTGATCCTGCTTTTCCCGCTCATGGCCTATGTCGCGCTAAGAGTAAGGGTTTCCTCGCCGGGACCCATCCTGTACAAACAGGAAAGGATCGGCATGAAGGGACGGAAATTCATGATCCTGAAGTTCAGGTCCATGTATCAGGATGCTGAGCAGCACGGACCCGCACTTTCTGCCACGGAGGATCCCCGCATCACGGCCTGGGGCAGGATCATCCGGCAGTGGAGGCTCGATGAGCTGCCGCAGCTATGGAATATATTGAAAGGGGAGATGAGTTTCGTCGGCCCCCGACCAGAAAGGAAGTATTATATTGACCAGATACTCCAGCGGAACCGGTTTTACAGCCACCTGCTGAAAGTCAAACCGGGGCTTACTTCCTGGGGCATGGTCAAATTCGGATATGCTGAAAATATCGATCAGATGATCGAGCGCATGAAGTATGACCTGATCTATCTGGAAAATATTTCCCTGGGCCTTGACTTCAAGATCATGACCCATACGTTGCTCACCATCTTCAGAAAACAAGGCCGCTGAGTTCCTGCTGCTTTTATTTTCATCGGGACTGAAAAAAGATATTCCTGAAATCCTCCATTGCATATCTGAAACGAAGTCAGATCGATCCGGCAAAATGGGATGCTGCCCTGGATCAGTCTGCCAATGGTAACGTATATGGCTATAGCTGGTTTCTGGATCACCTGACTGATACCTGGGATGCCCTCGTCCTGGGGGATTACGAAGCCCTGCTCCCCCTACCCTGGAACAGGAAATGGGGACTGTATTATGTTTATCCGCCGCATTTCACCCAGCAATTGGGTATTTATGCGGCCTTCCCGGTCACCGGCTCCCTGGTTGGGGAATTCCTTGACCGGATACCCCAACGATACAGGTTGGTGGAAATGAACCTGAACCTCACCAATCCCTTTGTCCCCGGGATTCACCGGGAATGGACATCCAGCCAAAGGAAGAATTTTCTGCTGGACCTGGCCCCTGACTACCCGGTACTGCTCCAGGGATATAAAAGCCGGACAATAAGGAACCTGAAAAAAGCCATGGATGCCCTCCTGGTTGTGGACCGGAAACCTGATACCGCAGAAATTATTAGCCTGGGGAAAAAGAAAATGAAACGGCTGACCAATATCGGCAACCGGCATTTTTCCCGGTTCAGTAAGCTGGCTGATTATGCCCTCGGCCTTCAGAAAGCCCGGAAGTA
Organism: Chitinophagaceae bacterium; assembly: GCA_035533815.1. Taxonomy (GTDB): domain Bacteria; phylum Bacteroidota; class Bacteroidia; order Chitinophagales; family Chitinophagaceae; genus JANWKA01. The sequence continues at coordinate 28,395 of DATLTB010000045.1, read as the reverse complement.
TGGGGTATGCAGTTCGGAAGGTCGCCTGCTGGCCGGGGCGGTATTCTTCCTAAGCCCAGGTCAAGTTTTTTACCTGCTGGTAGGGAATGCCAGGGAAGGCAGGGAGGTGGGCGCCAGCCACCTGCTCATAGATGCATTCATCCGGGATCATGCCGGTCATCCGCTGGTGCTGGACTTTGAAGGATCGGATCTGACCGGACTGGCTTTTTTTTACAATGGCTTCGGAGCCCGGGAAGTCTCTTATCCCTTTATCCGCCGCAACACCCTTCCCCTTCCTGCCCGATGGCTGAAAGGATGATCCATTTTATTTTTCCGGATCGGCAAGCATCAATGCTGCCAGCTTCAGATCATGGGGCCGGGTGATCTTGATATTCCGCTCTTCCCCCGCAATCAGGTGTATAACGCCTCCGGATTTTTCCAGTACGGAAGCTTCATCCGTAAAATCCGGAGAATAAGGCTGGGAAAAGGCAGCCAACAGGTCTTCAGACCGGAAAGTCTGCGGAGTCTGGATTATCCTGAACCGGGACCGGTCCAGGGCATGGTTGCCATCATCCTGGATCATTCGCAGGCTTTCAGATACCGGTATGGCCGGGATGGCATTTCCCCGGTCCAGGGCCTGGCGGTAGCAACGCCGGATCAGGTCCCCCGATACCAGGGGCCTGACTCCATCATGAACAAAAACGATATTTCCCGGAGAAATCCCTGCCAGTCCATTTTTAACTGAATGGAACCGGGTTTCCCCGCCGCTTACCGGATGAATCCCGGTATGGCGGATCAGGTGCTGCAATAAATCGGTATAGCGGGCCAGCTGATCCTCCGGTAACACCAGGCGGATCCTGATTTCTGCAAAAACCCGTAGGAAAGCATTTATGCAGTAGCAGATCAGGGGAATACCCAGCAAGGGAAGGAATTGCTTGGGGGTCTCCTCCCCCATCCGAAGCCCCCGGCCCCCGCCCATGATGACCGCTATTTTTCCCCCCTCAGACATAAAAGAAAATACCCCGATAAAAGATGGTCAGGCCGGAATCTTCCTGATCAGATGAGCAGCATGGCATCTCCATAGCTGAAAAACCGGTATTTTTCCCGGATGGCCTGCTGGTAGGCATCCATGATCAGGTCATAACCGGCAAATGCACAGGTCATGATCAGCAGGCTGGTTTTAGGTAAATGAAAGTTAGTGACCAGGGCATCGGCAATGGAAAATTCATACGGAGGATGAATAAAGGTATTGGTCCAGCCTTCTGCCGGCTTGAGCAGTTTCTGGGCAGTTACCGAAGACTCGATTGCGCGCATGGTGGTAGTTCCGATGGCGCATATTTTCTTCCCCCCCTCCTTTGCCTTATTGACTGTTTTGACTGCGTACTCGTCAATCTTAAAATATTCCGCATCCATTTTGTGCTTGCTCAGATCTTCCACCTCAATAGGGCGGAAAGTGCCCAGGCCGGTATGCAAGGTCACTTCAGCAAATTTGATCCCTTTTATTTCCAGCCGCTTGATCAGTTCCTTGCTGAAATGCAGCCCTGCGGTGGGAGCGGCCACAGCCCCTTCATATTTAGCATAAACCGTCTGGTAGCGCTCCTTATCCTCTTCATCCGGTTTGCGCTTGATATACTTCGGCAGGGGGGTCTCCCCAAGGGTGTTCAGGATCACCTTGAACTCTTCTTCGGTACCCTCATATAAAAATCGGATCGTCCTGCCCCTGGAGGTCGTGTTATCAATCACTTCAGCAACCAGGGAATCATCATCCCCGAAATACAGCTTGTTGCCCACACGGATCTTCCGGGCAGGATCCACAATGACATCCCAGAGCTTGTTTTGCTTGTTCAGTTCCCGCAACAGAAAGACTTCAATCTTTGCCCCAGTCTTTTCCTTTCTTCCGTAAAGCCTGGCTGGAAATACCTTGGTATTGTTCACGACCATCACATCCTTATCGCTGAAAAAGGACATAATGTCCCGGAACATCTTGTGTTCGATTTTGCCGGTTTTGCGGTGAATGATCATCATCCGCGATTCATCTCTGACTTTGGAGGGATGCTGGGCGATTAAATTAAGGGGAAGGTCAAACTTGAATTGAGATAACTTCATTTTACGGAATGAGTTTTATCAGGGAAAGGGGGCGAAGGTAAGAAAATTTGACGAAGTTTGATCCAGGGATAATTAATATAATATTATTTATATTAATAATATAAAGTACATATACCCTATCTCATTAACCATAGTTTCCTAATCCACTGCTGTTTGGATCATTAAAATAGAAAAGCATAGTATTGGTATAACAGAAATCCGAGGATTCTGTACTGATTATATACGGGCTTACCTTAAGGCATCCCAATGGGGTAAAATCAATACCTAATACTATGCTCCAGGTGAAAATAGGAAAGACTTTTGGAATTTTAAAATCAACACGGATATTTTTTTGATCCTGCAAAGCAGGCTATTACTGTACATTACTGTCCAAACATTGGGAGTACCTTAATTGGTGGCTTTTTTGGTGGTGGAGAGGATCATGGAGGTTTTTCAAAGAGATGGTTGATAAAATGGGTAAGAGGAGGAATATTCGCCCCTATTTCATCATCTTATACTACCATATGTACCGGTATTGTATATGCTGGTTAGTTAGAATAATGTTTTCTGCGTTTGCCATTTGTACAGATTACTAAATCTCACATTCGCAAGTCTTTGGAAATACTCGTTTGTTACGGTTATCCTTAACGTACGAATGATCACGCCATCTTCAACAGATTATATCCTGTCGGGTCGTATTATATTGAAATGTATTATTTTCTATCACCACTTCACAGATTTATCGCCGGGTAATCATGCTCTTAAATGCATGACCCGGAAAGCCGAATCATTCTCCCCTTGAATAAGTCAGGCGGACTTGGTTCAGATCCTTTTCAGGTGAATATTGCTCACCGGGTTTACCACCAGGGGAATCTTCTCGATCAAAATATCACTGGTGTCCAGGCCATAGGCCTTGGCATCTGACTGGGCAAGCTTTCGGATGAAGAAATAGCTGTTCAGAATGAAATTTTCCCTCATGCTGAATTCATTTTCCACGGAAAGGAATTTCTCAACGATGATGAACTTAAAATCAGCGGTCACATGATATTTGCTCAGGGATTCATATTTGCTGGTGATATCGACTTCCTTGTTCTTTACCATCTCTTCCACCACCTTGCGGAACAGCAGATTTACCCGGGCCTGAACCCGGAAACCCAGCTTGAAGGTGACCTTGATCACTTTGTCCTTGAGCAGTTCTACGACGCTGTATTCCAAAGTATATGGCTCATCGGTCCGGTCGATATGAATGAACCAGTATATATCTGCCCGCTTGGGATTGCGGTTGAATATCGAATACATGGTCCGCTGTTCGATCTGGAAATTATGGTCTGCCTTGGTCAGATAGATCACATGAGATGCATATTTGGCAATCGTATTATCCCCGCTCAGGTCTGCCAGACGGGGAAGATATTCGTGGATATCCACAAAATTGAGGAAACGGTTGGTGATCTTGCGGGCACTGTACCAGATGTACATGGTGAAGATCAACCCGAATTCACAGACCAGGAACATCCACCGCTTGGTGATCTTGAATGCGTTGGCAATGAAAAAGGAAAATTCCACGCTGAGGAATATGCACAGGATAATGACCACGATCCACAGCGGCCAGTGTTTGCGGTACCTCATGAAATAATACATCAGGATGGTGGTCATCATCATGGCAATCGTAATGGAAAACCCATAAGCTGCTGTCATGTTTTCCGATGACCTGAAATACAGCACCACGGCCATACAGCCTGTCCACAAAAACCAGTTGATGCTGGGGATGTAAATCTGCCCCCGGATATCGGTCGGGTACTTGGTTTTTATCCGGGGCCAGAAATGCAGGATAACCGCCTCATTGATCAGGGTAAAGGATCCGCTGATCAGGGCCTGGCTCGCAATGATGGAAGCCAGGGTGGCAATGATGATCCCGGTGAGCAGGAAGGGGTGGGGCATGATCTTGAAGAAAGGGTTGGCTTCTCCCAGGTACCGGATATGCTGGTTCATTACCCAGGCTCCCTGTCCCATGTAATTTAATACCAGGGTGATCTTGACGAAGATCCAGCTAACCCGGATATTTTTTATGCCGCAATGCCCAAGATCGGAATATAGGGCTTCTGCGCCCGTGGTGCAGAGGAACACCGCCCCCAGCAACCAGAACCCCTGCGGGTACCGGGTAAGCAGGTTCACCGCATATACAGGACTCAGTGCCCGGAATATCCCGTGATGATGCAGGATCTGGACCATGCCCAGCGAGCCCAGCATGGTAAACCAAAGCAGCATCACGGGACCGAAGGTCGCACCGACCACCTTGGTGCCGAACCGCTGGTAAATAAATAACAAGGTAAGTATCCCGATGACGATGCCCACCACCAGATCGCTGCCTGGTACCATCAAATCATGAAGCCCGTTGACATCTTTCAATCCCTCAATGGCGGAGGTCACCGAAATGGGAGGTGTGATGATCCCGTCAGCCAGCAATGTACCGGCCCCTACAATGGCCGGTATGACCAGCCACTTACCCAAGCGCCGGACCAGGGAATACAGCGAGAATATGCCTCCCTCCCCCCGGTTATCTGCCTGCAGGGTCAGGATGATGTACTTGAAGGTGGTTTGTAAGGTCAGGGTCCAGAATACACAGGAAATAGCCCCATAAACCAATTGCTGGGAAATCAGTTTACCTTCCAAAATCGTGCTGAATGTGTACAGTGGGGAGGTACCGATATCCCCGTAAATGATTCCGAGCGTGATGATTAGACCCGAAAAAGTAAGTTTCTTCAGCTGGGAATTCGACAAGCGGTTAGGGTTTTTTAGGCGTGCAAAGTTGCCGCGAAATTACTTCAGTAAATGTTATTCATTTGTTATTACGAAATTCATAAAATTGAAATCCCTCAAGGATACAGATTAGCCTTTGATCAATTGCATTGATTTTTTACATTAATAATCAGCATGATAGGTATTTGATCCGGGAAAAGGGAAAAATGCCTTGTCCGGAATTTACTATACCCTGCAGCCTGCTTCCGGAAGGGTTGCCAAATCTTACAAACTATTTTCCGGCATACCGGAAATCCCCATCCTCTGCCCTGATAACCGGAGGCCATATCGGGGTACTGAGGATCATTCCCTTCATCCTGACTTTGTCGTCCGTATCCGGTAGTTTTGCCGGATGATTTCCCTTCAATATCCCAAAATCAATTTTCAGATCAGCCGCCACCAGGGAAAGGATTTTATTTTTGATCCGGTAAGAAAAAAATCAGTCCTGCTGTCCCCTGAAGAATGGGTCCGGCAACACATCATTCATTACCTGGCCATCCGGAAAAATTATCCGATGTCCCTGATGAGTGTGGAAAAGCAGGTTAATCTGGGAGAATTGAAAAAACGATGCGATATTGTTATTTATGACCGGAACGCCATTCCCTGGATGATCATTGAATGTAAAAAAATGGAAGTAGGGTTGGAAGAACGCATCCTGGATCAGGTGATCCGGTATAATATGGCCCTCCCGGTGAAATATCTGGTGATGACCAACGGTACTTCAGCCTGCTGTATGGAACTCCCCGGACTAAAAGATCAGGTTTTCCTGGAGGACTTCCCGGATTTTGAATAATCTTCAGGGGAAGATGCCGAGCTGGGCATACGATTCCCCGACCTTGTTAATGGCGCTGACAAAAGCTGCTGTGCGCATATCCAGGATCTCCTTATTGGAGTGCCAGATTTCCCGGATCTCCTTGACCGCCGTGATCATGGTTTCCTCGAGGCCGGAATAGACCAGGTCCACTTCATCTGCGCCATGTTCAATAAATTCCCTTTCCATCACGGATACATGCTTACCGGTCAGCCCTTCAATCTGACCGAGGATATGGTGGTTCATATTTTCGCTGAACCGCTTTTCCAGGCGCCCGTACCGCACATGGCTGAGGTTTTTCAGCCACTCAAAATAGGAGACAGTCACCCCTCCCGCATTGAGGAACATATCCGGCACGACCAGCACCCCTTTTTCCTGTAAAATAGTATCTGCTTCAGGAGTCAGGGGACCATTGGCTGCTTCCCCGATGATCCTGGCCCTGATCCGGGGGGCATTCTTGCCATCGATCACATTTTCCAGTGCAGCCGGTATCAGGATATCGCATTGCATCTCCAGGCCTTCGGTATTATTCTTAAGGGGTTTTGACCCGGGAAACCCATTGATGCTGCCTGTCTCCCGGAGGTGCTTCAGTACAGCGTCCGGATCCATGCCCTTCGAAGAGCAAATGGCCCCATCCCACTCGATCAGGGCAATCACCAGGGCGCCAGCCTCATGGAAGAATTTAGCCGCATGGTATCCGACATTGCCCATCCCCTGCACAATGACTTTCTTGCCCTCCAGCCCCGTGGTCAGCCCGATTTTTTTCATGTCTTCCGGGATGCTGCAAACTTCCCGAAGGCCATAAAATACGCCGAGACCCGTGGCTTCTTTCCGGCCCCTCACCCCACCCTGGGAAACCGGTTTGCCGGTTACGCACCCAATTCCGTCAATTTCACCGGGCCTGAGGCTGGTATAGGTATCCAGGATCCAGCTCATTTCCCTTTCCCCTGTCCCATAGTCCGGGGCAGGTACGTCCACTCCGGGTCCGATGAAATTCTTTTTCACCAGTTCGGCTGTATAGCGTCGGGTGATCTTTTCCAGCTCGTAGGCCGTGTATTTCCGGGGGTTGATCCGGATTCCTCCCTTGGCACCTCCGAAAGGTACATTCACAATGGCGCACTTATAAGTCATCAGGGCTGCCAGCGCCATCACCTCATCCTGGTTGACCTCTTCACTGAAGCGGATCCCCCCTTTACAGGGAAGTTTATGGTGGGAATGCTGTACCCGGTATGCTTCAATCACTTCCACTTCATTGCCGATCTTCACCGGAAATTTCATCCGGTATACAGAATTGCAGGCCTTGATCTGCTCCAGGATCCCCACCTCCCATTTGGTGAAACGGGCTGCCTTGTCAAAGCTGGTTTCCACGCTTTTAAAAAAACTGTATTGCGGTGACTTGGGGCCTGTGCTGGCCATATCCGGGAGTTTAGATCAGGGATTTTTCTGCTGCGCTTTTTCCAGTCTGCTCACTTTGCGTTCCATCCCGACCAGGAAAAGGATGATACCTGCGAATATCACTACGAGCACGGCCACCACCACAAATATCTGGCCGTTGCGGTGCATCAGCCCGGCCATTTGGGGTCCCTTTCCGGAAGCCTGTGCCATCAGGGTTACCGGTAACATCATCGCCATCGTTAAAAAAGAAATTGCGGTAAGTTTATTCATGGAAAATCTGTTTTATTTCAATTTGGCGGATCCTGATCCGCAATTCCAGTATCCACACGGCAAGCAGGCTCCAGCCAATCCATGCCGCATACAACACCTTGCGGATATTATTATCCACATCATATGCGCTGAATCCCGGATTACCGCCGTTCCCCGGATGCAGGCTGTCGGTCAGCCGGGGGATCACAAAGAGGAAGGGGAACAGCAGGACAAAGGCAAATACATTATATACTGCGGATATCCTGGCCCGTTTGTCCAGATCAACAACCGAATTGCGGAGTACCACATAGGCCAGGTAGACCAGCCAGGCTATCAACGCACATAATTCCTTGGGGTCATTGCTCCAGTATTGCCCCCAGGTGTTTTTGGCCCAGATGGAGCCGGTGATCAGTCCCAGGGCGCCGAACAGCAAACCCACATAAGCAGCCTCCGCGGATATGATATCATATTTCATGGTCCCGGGATGGGCCAGGTACCGGATGGCGTTGATACAGGAAACCACCAGTACCACCATCATGGCAAACCACATGGAGACATGAAAATAAATATTCCGGATCGTCTCGTGCAGGATATACAGGGCAGGGACCGGCATCAGAAATCCCCCGATAATGGTATACATCAACAAGATTACACAAAGGACTTTCCACCAGTTTTTTTTCATCCCAGAATATCGTTTGAAGGCCTTGAAATTCCCCAGCAAACCTACAGGAATTCCCCTTAAAATCAAAAGCACCAGTGAATTTAGTCAACTTGGATACAAAACCATTTATCCCTGAAATTTCATGAAGAAATCCGCAAAATCCTTGCATAACTTCAATTCTTCCATAAAAATGGAAACAGGATCAGCGACAAGCTGATGCTCAGCAAATCCAGGCAACCGAGGATCAGGACAAGGCGAAATAATCCCGGCTGGTAACCGGGCTGGAAGGCGGTGGCTGATGCATTGACCAGGACAATCAATGCCGGAATGACCATGGGAAAACCCATAATGACCATGAGTGCGGCGTTCTGTCCCGCTTTTGCAGAAATTGCTGCCAGCATGGTAAACATCATGGAAAGGCTGATCCCTCCCAGGCATACCATACCCAGGTATAAGGCAGGGTTGATCAGGGGATTGCCCAAAAATGCCAGGAACAGCCCCAGGCTCAGGACACTCATGACCAGCATCAGCATCAGGTTATAGGCCAGCTTGGATAATATGTAAATCCTGGCACTTACCGTGGATTGGTAATACAACATTCTGCCGGGGCTGTCCTGCAGGAAGCTTTTTGCAATGGTGTTGACCGTGATGAATAACTGGGTGATCCAGAACATGGCATTCCATACCCTTTCTTCCCTGTGCAGGAAACCAGTATAAATGACCAGCACCGTGGATCCCACATACAGCAGAACCCCATAAAACGCATACTTCTGCCGCCATTCCAGCAGCAGGTCCTTTTTAATGAGGATGAATATTTGGGCAGATTTTCCGATAACGGAACCAAAAGTACAATACATAACCCAGCACGGAAAATACTTCCGGACGGATATTTTACCGGAAACAGTCAGACTGGATTTTCTTGCCTATTTTTATGGTCAACCGCCTTATGTTCAAAAAAATTCTGGTCGCCAACCGGGGAGAAATTGCGCTGCGCATCATGCGTTCAGCCCGGGAAATGGGTATTTCCACCCTGGCGGTATTCTCTGAAGCGGATCGGAAAATGCCCTTTGTCCAGTTTGCAGATGAAGGGTTCTGCATCGGGGCGGGGGAATCCTCTCAGTCCTATTTGTCGGGAGACCGGATCATCCGGGCTGCCCTTGATTTGAAGGCGGACGCCATTCATCCCGGATATGGTTTCCTCAGTGAAGATGCGGCATTTGCCTCCCAGGTAGCAGGAGCAGGCCTGGTATTCATAGGACCATCCGCTCCTTCCATTGCCATGATGGGCAATAAGCTGGCAGCCCGGAAAGCAGCCCGGGAATTGGGTGTGCCGCTGGTTCCTGGTACAGGATCAGCCCTGCGAAGCCTGAAAGAAGCCCGGGAAACCATGGACAGGATAGGATTGCCCGTATTGATCAAGGCAGCGGCAGGAGGAGGAGGAAAAGGAATACGCATCGTCAGCAGCGCTGCTGATCTGGAGGATCAGCTGCGCCTGGCCGTAAGCGAAGCTAAAAATGCATTCGGTGATGATGCGGTATACCTGGAAAAATATATCCATTCCCCAAGGCATATCGAGATACAGATCCTTGGCGACCAGCATGGCCACCTGGTTCATCTTTTCGAAAGGGAATGCTCCATACAGCGCCGGCACCAGAAATTGATTGAAGAATCTCCATCCTGTAACCTGACCGCTGAATCCAGGCAGAAAATGGGTAAATGCGCCACGGATATAGCCCGGGCAAGTGGGTATTACGGGGCCGGCACCATTGAATTTTTGGTGGATGATGAACTCCGGTACTATTTTCTGGAAATGAACACCCGGCTGCAGGTAGAACACCCGGTCACGGAGCTGGTCACCGGCCTGGACCTGGTCAAAGAGCAGATCCGGATCGCTGCCGGGGAAAAACTGTCCGTAATTCAGGATGATATCCATTTGCATGGCCATGCCATCGAATTGAGGATCTGTGCGGAAGACCCCACCCGCAATTTCCTGCCCCAGACCGGTAAACTGGAAATCTACCGGCGCCCCCATGGCCCCGGGATCCGGGTGGATGATGGATATGATCAGGGACTGGAAATTCCCATTCACTATGATTCCCTCCTGAGCAAACTCATTGCCTGGGGAAGGAACCGGGAAGAAGCCATTGAACGGATGGTCAGGGCCATTGACGAATACGAAATCTCCGGAATCCCCACCACCCTGGGATTTGGGAAATGGGCCATGAGGCAAACAGCATTTGCAGGCGGACATTATGATACCCGTTTCATTGAAAAATACTATCTTCCGGAAGCCCTGGCTTCCCCTGATCCCCTGACAGAAAAAATCGCCGCCCTGCTGGGAGTTAAAATCCGGGAAGAGGAGAACAAGGGATACTTCCGGGAACCGGTAAATGCAGATCTGCACAGCAAATGGAAAAACAGGCGGCAAAAAAGATGATTCCCGGTGCCCGGAAAAATCCACCCCATGAAGCATTTTTTCTCTCTGTTAATCCCCCTGCTGGCCTTCCTGTCGTCCCTTGCCCAGCAGGATAACCGGGGATATTTGGTCCGGGTCGGACAAAGGGCTCCGGATGATTTTACCATAAACCTTATTAATGGAACGACGGTTTCCCTGAAAGCTTTACGAGGTAAAACGGTCATGCTTCAGTTTACGGCCAGCTGGTGCAGCGTCTGCCGGCGGGAAATCCCCCATATCGAAAAGGAAATCTGGAAACGATATCAGGATAAGCAATTTGTGTTGATCGGCATAGACCGGGATGAGCCCCTGGATACCGTAATCGCCTATCACCGGATGATGAAAGTCAGCTACCCTTTCGCCCTGGATCCCGGAGCGCTGATCTTTTCCCGGTTCGCCAGTAAGGATGCCGGGGTCACCCGTAATGTGCTTATTGATTCTTCAGGCCGGATCGTTTTTCTGACCCGGTTGTATGATCCCGGGGAATTCCGGCAACTCAAAGCCAAAATAGCGCAGTTGATGAAAGATTGATCCGTTTACCGCATGAACCAGTATGCCAATCCCCCGGAAAAGCCTGCCTTTTCAGGAAATGGAAGTTTACCGGTCGGGTTACCCCCCTGGCCGCCAACCCCATACATCGGTTAAAAAATATAGGGATATTGCCCTATATTCACTTTTCATAAATACCCAAAGGCCATATATGTCTACCCGCATCTTCCGGTCCCGCTTTTTTTTCTTCTGGTCCGTTGTTCTTTTATGTGTGTCAGCCATCCGGGTTCAAGCCCAACAACCTGTGCCCGACAGTGGGCAACATTACTGGTGGAAGGGGGGGTATCCCAGGCGGCCAAAGCAGAACCCGGAGGCCAGGGTCCTTCCGCTCATCCGGGTGGTTGGCAATAAGCTGGTCAATGCGCTTGGAGATACGATCTTATTTCGCGGGGTATCCATCGCGGATCCGGATAAAATATCCGCGCAGGGGCATTGGAACAGGTTGCTGTTTGAGCATGTCCGGAAAATGGGAGCCATGATCGTCCGCATACCGGTGCATCCTATTTCCTGGCATGAACGGGGAGCCGACCGATACCTTCCGTTGCTCGATTCGGCAGTAGACTGGTGCACCGGACTGGGCATGTATGTGGATATCGACTGGCATTCCATCGGCAACCTGGAAATGGAACTTTTCCAGGCTCCCATGTATAACACCACGAAAAGGGAGACCTACACTTTCTGGCGAACGATGGCTCGTCATTTCCGGAATAATAACACGGTGGCTTTCTTTGAACTGTTCAATGAACCCACTTCTTACCGGGGACAGCTGGGCACCGTCAGCTGGACTGCCTGGAAAACCATCAATGAGAATATCATTCACCTGATCCGGGCTTTTGACACCCAGACCATCCCCCTGGTGGCTGGTTTCGACTGGGCATATGACCTGACTCCACTGCGGGAGGCTCCCATAAATGCCAGCGGAATTGCCTATGTAACCCATCCCTATCCCAATAAACGGACCCCTCCCTGGGAACCAAAATGGGAAGAGGATTTCGGATTTGCCGCCAGTAATTACCCGGTCATAGCCACCGAAATCGGATTTGCTGCCAGACCGGGGGAACCTGCAGGTCCGGATGATTACGGGGACCATATTATCTCCTACCTGGAATCCAGGGGAATCGGCTGGATAGCCTGGGTATACGATCCGGACTGGGGCCCTCCATTAATTAAATCATGGGACAGCTTTGCCCTCACCGGTGCCGGTGAGTTCTTCAAAAAAGCCATGCAGGAGAAAAACAGGAAATAAGGATACGGGATCAGCCAATCCGGTCTGGCACCCTGGGATCAATCCCTTTGTTTTAACTGCCTGACCATGGTTTCTTTCCACCTGGAAAAGTCTCCCGCCTGAATATGCTGACCGGCCTGCCGGACTAATTCCTGGTAAAATGCCAGGTTATGGATGCTGGCGATCTGCAAACCCAGGATCTCCCTGGACACAAACAAATGCCGGAGATAGGCCCTGGAATAATGCTGGCTGGCGAAGCAGGGTGTCTGGGCATCCACCGGAGAAAAATCCCTTTCCCATTGCTTATTGCGGATATTCACTACCCCTGTGGAAGTAAACAGCATGCCGTTCCTTCCGTTGCGGGTGGGCATGACGCAATCGAACATATCCACCCCGAGGGCGATGTTTTCCAGGATATTCCAGGGAGTGCCCACCCCCATGAGGTACCGGGGCTTATCTTCGGGTAATATCTTACAGACCTGGCTGCATGCCTCATACATGATTTCTTCCGGTTCCCCCACACTCAGTCCGCCGATGGCATTTCCGGCACCACCTGATGAAGCAATGTACTCCGCGGACTCTTTCCTTAATTCCAAATGGGTCCCCCCCTGTACTATGGGGAAAAAAACCTGGGAATATCCATACTGGCTGACCGTTTGTTTAAACTGCTTCAACCCCCGGTCCAGCCAGCGATGGGTCAGCGCCATGGAATTCCTTATCTGACTGATCTCGGATGGGTATGGGAGGCATTCGTCAAAGGCCATGATGATATCGGCTCCAATGACCCGCTGGGTCTCCACCACATTTTCCGGGGTGAACAGGTGCCTGGATCCGTCGATATGGGATTGAAAGATCACTCCTTCCTCCTTCACCTTCCGGTTGGCCGACAGGGAAAAGACCTGGTAACCGCCGCTATCGGTAAGCAGGGGCCGGTCCCAGCCCATGAACCGGTGAAGACCCCCGGCTTCCTGAATTACTTTCAGGCCGGGCCTCAGGTACAGGTGATACGTGTTGCCCAGGATGACTTCGGCCCCGATATCGGCAACCAGTTGCTCCTGGGTCACTGCCTTGATGCTGCCCGCGGTACCCACCGGCATGAAAACAGGGGTATGTATCACCCCATGATCCGTACTGATCTTACCCGAACGGGCACCGGTGCTGCCATCCCTGGCAATAACCTCAAAATTCCACATCGACTGCAAAAGTATCATTTACCCGCAGAAGTCTGCGAGATCCGCAAGTTCCCACTTCGGTAAAGGGTTATTCCGGTATTTTCCAGTTATTCCCCGCTCAGCCGGCCATGGACGGGAAATAATATCCGCTTACCACCCGAAAATGGATGCACCGCTTGAATTTATGTATATTTTTATGCTTCTCCGATTCATATGACTTTTACATTTCGGGAAGTGATCTGGCTGCTTTTTCTGTTTGCTTCTGCAATACAGTTGTTCTATTATCTTTTTTATTTCAGCAGGCTGGCCTTTTACCGGAAAAATGCAGCTCCTGTTGAGCCTGTTTTTGTTCCCATTTCTGTCGTGATCTGTGCCCGGAATGAAGAAAGGAACCTGAAACAGAACCTGCCTGTTATTTTGCAGCAAAGATATTCCGGAGATGGCCAGGTGCCTGGGTATGAAGTCATTGTAGTCAACGACAATTCTGAGGATGATACCCGGCATTATTTGTACTCCATCGCTCCCGGATACCCCCATTTCCGGCAGATCGAACTGAAACAGGAAGCCAAAGGGATACCGGGTAAAAAATATCCCCTGTCCATCGGACTTAAAGGAGCAGCTTATGAGTTCGTGCTGCTGACCGATGCGGACTGCAGGCCGGCCAGCACGGACTGGGTGCAGATCATGGCCAGGGGGTTCGGGGAAGGAAAGGATATTGTGCTGGGGTATGGTCCGTACCTGAAAATGCCTGGTCTGCTGAACCGGATGATCCGGTTTGAAACTTTCTTCAGTGCCATGCAATATCTTTCTTTTGCCCTGGCAGGAGCCCCTTATATGGGAGTGGGGAGGAACCTGGCTTACCGCAAGGAATTATTTTTTCGCCATAAGGGTTTCATCGCCCATCAGCATATTGCTTCGGGGGATGACGACCTCTTCATCAATGCAGCCGCCAGGGGATCCAACACTTCAGTCATGGTGGACAAGCAAGCCTTTACCTATTCCGAACCCAAAACTACCTGGAAGGCCTGGCTTAGGCAGAAGACCAGGCACCTGACCACGGGTAAATATTACCGGTCCTCCCATAAACTGATGCTGGGTGGTTTTTTATTTTCCCAGCTGATTTTCTATCCGCTTTTTATCCTGGCCCTGTACTACCTGTCGGATACCTGGTTGATCTGGTCGGTATTTGCAGCCAGGACCCTGGTCCTGGGGATCATTGACCTGCTGATCATGCGCAAGCTGGATGAAATGGATCTTTTCCCTTTTTTCTGGTTGCTGGATGTCCTGATCTGGGTATATTTCCTGCTGGTGATGCCAGCTTCACTCTTTTCCCGGAAAAGCAGGTGGAAATAATCCGTCAATATTTCGATGGTTTAACGGAAGGCCAGATTTCCCGCTTTGCCGCCCTGAAACCCCTGTACCAGCAGTGGAATGCCAAAATAAATGTCATTTCCCGCAAGGACCTGGATAACCTGTACGAAAAGCATGTCCTGCATTCCCTGGCCATAGCCGCCATCGCAGAATTTACCCCCGGCAGCACGGTGCTCGATATCGGTACAGGGGGAGGCTTCCCGGGCCTCCCCCTGGCTATATTCTATCCGGATTGCCGGTTCTGCCTGGTGGATTCCAAGGCAAAAAAGATCCGGGTAGTCCGGGAAATGATCCGTGCCTTATCGCTGGAGAATACAGAAGCCATCCCCTGCCGGGTGGAAGATATCAGGGATCGCCGTTTTGATTTTACCGTTTCCCGGGCTACCGCTTCCCTGGGCACCCTCTGGGCCTGGAGCCTTCCGTTGCTGAAAAAGGGCCGGAGTTCTGGGTTAAGCAACGGCCTGATCAGCCTAAAGGGCGGTGATCTGTCTGCGGAGGTTTCTCAAAGTCCGGCAACGTTGGAAATATTTGAAATACATTCCCTGTTCTCCCGCGATTTTTTCCGGGAAAAATACCTGGTGCATATCCCTTACTGAGTGCTTAAGGTTTCCTTTTATAGAATACGAATCCGTTCTGCTGACCGATCACCATCAGGTTCGGATTGGCTGCAAAGTGAGCTTCCCCGGTGATCCGGCTTACGAAATAGGCCGGTTTGTCCAGCTTCCCATTCAGCAGCCAGTCCTCCTGATCACTGCGTGGATTGTGCTGTGGAAGCGCTTTGGAATAAAACAGCTGCGCATAGCTCTTGAATCCCAGCACATGCACATACACGTCCTTCCCCTGCAATGACTGGTAAAAGCGGATCGCCGCGTCCTGGGAATAATCTTCAATCTTTGGGGTAAACAATACCAAGGCCAGCTCCATGATGCCAACCTGGGCCAACAGGAGGATGAGTAGCCCGCTGCGGACCTTTTTCCGGAAAAGGTACCCGGTACTGAGGAGGATCAGGGTCAGGTAGACCAGGCCGGGCAGGCAGTCCCGTAGGGACCAGGGCACTACTGCCTGGAGATTGGCCCGGCCAAAGGGATCCGCTATATGGGAGGCCAGCCATGCCGGATGGAGGGCGGCCACAGGGAGCAGGGAGATAGCCAATGCAGTCCCCATTCCCAATACGGCCAGCCCTCCGATGACCCAGCGTTGCAGGAGAGCTGGATTTTTCAAAATCCGGTTCAACTGGCAGGCGGCCAGGAAAGTCAGCGGGAAATAACAAAGGGAGGAATAATGGACGATCTTGGTCTTGACGATAGAAAACAGGATCAGCACCACCCAGAAAAGTATCCACATCCAGCCCCTGAAATCCCGCTGGTCCGTCGGGAGCCCATTTTCCCGGTGACGGCGGGGCCGGAACCAGGAAAGCAGGAATAAGGAAGCGGGGAAACATCCGAAAAGCAGCACAATCCCGTGATAGAACCAGGGTCCCCCATGGGTGGAATCCGGGGTGCTGAACAGGCGGACCTGATAGCTGATGAATTCCCCTATCAGTCCCCAACCGCTCACTGCAGCTATGTAACCGAACCATGCACAGGTGATGGCTGAAGCAATCAGGGCGATGATCCCTATATGGCCCCAGCGGATGGCGGTCTTCCCCCTGTGCCAGGCCAGGTAAACCAGGAAGGTCAACCCGCTGACCAGGACCGCGACCGGCCCCTTGGTCAATACAGCGAGACCAAGGAACAGCCCGCACCATATCGCCTTGCTCCAGGGCCTTGCCGTGAACCCGATACGGAAAGCTTTCCAGATGGCACAGATGATGAGCAGGTTGAAAGTCGGATCAATGATCCCTGATTTGAAATAAAAAAAAGGTAGCCAGGAAGCACAATATGCCCCCACCCAAAGCAACCCGGTCCGCTCTCCTGCCAGTCTCCTGCCCCAGGTATACAGGACCAGCATGGTGATGATCCCGACTACTGCATTGGGGAACCTGGCCCCAAAGGCATTTACTCCGAACAGGGACATGCTTGCAGCCTGCATCCAGATGAAAAATGGAGGTTTTTCCCAAAATGGCTGGTAATTGATCTGGACCACGCCGTAGTTTCCGGTGACCAGCATCTCCCGGGCCGACTCAGCAAAATTGATTTCGTCCCAGTCGAACAGGTGGGTCCTTCCCAGAAATGGGATGAACAGCAGGGCGGAAAGCGTGGCGATGACCAGGTATCGCGATAAGGTATTCATAGTTTATCAGGGATGTACCGGGTAGTGAACAGCGTGACGACAAGGGTGCTGAAAACCCCTGCCAGGCTTCCTGCATACACATCAGCAAAAAAATGCTCTGCCAGGTAAATCCTGGACCAGGCGGTCACCAGGGCCAGCATGAAAAACAGGACAGCCCATCCCTTCTGACGGATCTGGAGGGCTAAAAAGCAGAAAAGGGCAAATGCCGTGGTGGTATGCCCTGATGGAAAACTGAACCAGCTATATACCCGGACACCGGTTACCATATGCAGCAGGTTGTCATGACCATGGTAATAAGGCAGGGGACGTGGTGCATGGCAGAGGTGCTTCAATAGTTGGGCTAGCAGGGAGGAAAATCCAAAAATCAGGGCGCCTTTTAAAAAAAGCCGGTATTTCCTGAATGCCAGGATGAGCAGCAGCAACAGGACAAAGGCCCAGCCATTACCCATATAGGTGGTCAGGGGCATCACCCGATCCAGGAAATGATTATGGTACCCGTTGACCGCAAAAAACAGCTGATCCCTGGAAAACCGGAGGACAAGCCCCCCAGCCGCCAGCCACCAACAGCAGCAGAGCAGGAAAAACAGGCTTTGTCGCCGGACGATTTCGGACAGTCGGTTCATGGTACAGGTTTAATCCGTTTGCTGCAGTTTCTGCAACCTTGTTCGGATGCTATGGAACAACCGGTAATAGAATTCCTTATTGAACAGTTGGGAATCATTGAGGGCCTGGTACACCAGGAAGCAGGCGATCGGGATCAGGACAAATGTGGACAGCCACATTCCCCCGAAGGCGGTCAGGACATCTTTATCCGCCAGTCTTTCCCCAATGGTTGATACCACGTTGAAAATCACAAAAAAAACCACGGCAAATACCAGGGGTGTGCCAAGGCCCCCCCTGCGGATAATGGATCCCAGGGGAGCTCCGATCAGGAAAAGCACCATGCAAGCAACAGAAAGGGTCAGCTTGCGTTGTTCCTCTATCTGGTTTTTCCGGATCTGCTTCTGGTTCTCATTAAAGGACAGGACGGTATTGACAATATTACCCAGGCTTTCCCTGACATTAATATCTACATTGTCCATGACATACTGCCTTTGAGCCATCGGTACCAAATCTATAAAATGGGAAACGTTCAGGGCAGGTACAGGGCCCCGGAGCCAACCGCTATCTTTCCAAGCAGAAAAAGCATATTTGCTGGTTACATAAGAATGAATGATCTGGGTGAGTGCTGCAGATTGCTTTTTTATGGAATCCACGGCAGTAGTCAGCTGTTGCTCATCCAGCATCCGGTAAGAGTCTTTGAACAGCACAATGGGTGTCCGGGTTAGGGCCAGGGAACTCAGATCAAATACTTTCCTGAAACTGGAGAAATGGGCCCGGATGAATTCATTGTTCAGGGAAGCCCCGTTCCCCCTTTCCTCATACTGCCAGCCATTCCGCAACTGAAAATAGACCAGCTTCTTATTGGCAGACTGTTCCATGACCCCGCTTTTAGCAGCAATGAACTTCAGGTCATTGGGCTGGGTGCTGTCATAAATAATCACATCATAAATATGTCTGCCATCAGGGTCCTTCCTGCCTACCCGGATCGAGTAACCATCAAGCTCATTGAAGAAAACCCCTTCGCGGATATTGAACCCATGCTTCAGGTTGACGATATCATAAAGCAGGGATTCTGCCTGCAGGTTTGCCCAGGGAATGGCATAGTTGGAAAAAAGGAAGGCCAGGATACAAATCAAACCGCTCAGCAATAACAAGGGGCGCATGAACCTGAGCAGGGAGATACCGGAAGATTTTAGGGCAATCAGTTCAAAACTCTCCCCCAGGTTGCCGAAGGTCATGATGGAAGATAGCAGGATAGCTAGTGGCAGGGCTAAGGGCACCATGGTGGCGCTCATGTAAAAAAGCAGGTGGCTGACCGTAATGAGGTCCAGCCCTTTTCCCACCAGGTCATCAATGTACTTCCACAGAAATTGCATGATCAGCACGAACTGGGTCACGAAAAAAGTGACCACGAACGGACCGATGAATGTCCTGATCAGTAGCTTATCTAATTTTTTCACCGGCTTTCCTGGAAATGCCCTTGGATGGTCGCAGTCTGGATTTCCTGCCCCAAACCTACGAAAATAAGCGGATCGGGTCCCCGGGGTCTGTACCGAACCCTTCAGTAAAACCAGAAAAGTCTGGAACAGTTTGCTGATGGCCCAGGTCAGCGGCCAAACGCCGGTAAGAAAGTCAGGGGAAAACCGGACCCTGGGCGGGGCTGACTGACTTCAGGGGGGCCCTTTCAAGTCAACATAGCTTTGGATCGAAGCTGGAAAGGCGGATCCGGATTGGCCTGCTCCGTTTTCCGGGTTCAAATACCCACCATCCACCGGCTCTTTCCGGCCCGCCCTTTTTGGTTACATTTATTGCGGAGTCCGGAAACAGTGAAGAGGGGTGAATACAGAAATGCCGGGGTCCATAAAATGCCAGCCCAATATATTCCGCGGAGGAATCCCGGGAATTTCCGATGGGACTGGTATAATGGAGGTAAAGGTAATTGACCGGCCTTTAATGCCCTTTTTACTGAAGTACCCATTAAGCCCGTTGCACATGACTGGGATTGCCCTTACCGCGGAAGAATTTGCCCTGGTCAGGGATACCGGCTGGATCCTCTCCAAGAACCGCATCATGGAGAAAGCAATGGGTCTGATGGGTGACTTGCAATCCGGCATGCAGGAGCTGGAATCCCTGAAGAAGTTGCCGATATCCATTTCTCCTGCTATTTCCCGGGAACCGAAGATTTCCAGGGGGGAGAACTACATGGGATTACCTTATATTATCCTGGACTATCCGCGGGATTTCAGTAAAACTTCCATTTTTGCCTTAAGGACCTTGTTTTTATGGGGGCATTACTTTTCCCTGACCCTGCATGTGGCTGGCCAGGCCAGGGAGCAATTATTACCCGTCCTGGCGCAAGTAGCCCGCTTAAGGTCTGAAGCAGGATCCTGGCAGATCTGTATTAATAAGGATCCTTGGCAACATCATCTGGAAGAAGGGAATTATATCCCTTTGTCAGGGCTGGATTCCGAAAAACGTTCAACAATTATCCAGGACCTTCCTTTTTTCAAAATCAGCCTACCCCTACCTCTGCAACTTTGGGAAAAAATGAAAGATATGGCCATCCGGGAATATGATACCCTGTGTTCCCAATTGGTACTTTAACCGGTTAAGCGGGAAGTTCAGCTGCCAATGCGGCGTAGCAGGTCTTTTACCTGGTAATCCCAGAGTTGGGACTGATCTGTGATTTCCTTTTTCTCCGCGAAATCCTTGATCAGCAGGACGGTCTCGCTGGTCACTTCGGAGACCTGTATCCGGAATTCAAAGAATTCATCAAGTGCAGATGCCTGCCACCTGAATTTGACAAATACATCATCCCCTTTTTCCAGCAGTTCTGCTTTTTCCGTAGTTCCGTTCCATGAAAACGAAAAAAGGTTATCCCTTAAATCCACCCGGTCAGCAAACCATTCCTGAAGGCCAGCCGGTGTGGATAAAAATTCATATAGTATTCCCGGGGAGCATCTGACGGTGTATTCCAATGTGTATTGAACCTTCTTCGACATCTGTAACCTTAATTTATCAATTACTGGACCGATACGCGTGCAATAATAAAAATTTATTGGTACTGTCAAAATATTTGTTTGCTTTTTTATACAAATCCAGCATTCTGCAGCCCTTAACTTAACGTAACAGGGTAAAAATGAGGAATTTGGCTACTGACAAATTTTTTTGCACGGAAATCAAAAAACACTACATTTGTTCACACCTGAAAATTTAACGTTTTTTTAACCTATAATTCCTCCTCTATGTCCATGCGACAACTTAAGATCACCAAATCCATCACCAACCGAGAATCACAATCACTGGAAAAGTACCTGCAGGAAATCGGTAAGGTTGACCTGATCACTCCCGAAGAGGAAGTCAGCCTGGCGATCCGCATTAAACAGGGTGACCAGGCAGCTTTGGAAAAGCTTACCAAGGCTAATTTGCGTTTTGTGGTTTCGGTGGCCAAGCAATACCAGAACCAGGGTCTCTCTCTCAGTGACCTGATCAATGAAGGGAACCTGGGCCTGATCAAGGCGGCACAGCGATTTGACGAGACCCGGGGATTTAAGTTCATTTCCTATGCGGTGTGGTGGATCCGGCAGTCCATCCTTCAGGCTTTGGCCGAACAATCCAGGATTGTGCGGCTGCCACTCAACAAAGTGGGGTTATCCAACAAAATCAACAAGGCCTATTCCCAGCTGGAGCAGGAATATGAGCGCGAACCATCCCCCGATGAACTGGCTTCTATTCTGGAGATCAATACCGAAGAGGTGGAAGCCACCCTTGGTGTGGCAGCCAGGCATGTATCCATGGATGCTCCATTTATGGACGGAGAGGATAACACCCTGATGGATGTGCTGGAAAATCCCAATTCCATCAGTGCAGATGCGGGACTTTCCCATCTCGACTCCCTGCGCACAGAAATCGACCGCTCCCTGTCCACGCTTACTGAACGACAGAAAGATGTGGTGAAACTTTATTTTGGCATTGGGGTGGAACATCAGCTTTCCCTGGAAGATATCGGCGAAAAATTCGGGCTTACCCGGGAAAGGGTCCGCCAGATCAAGGACAAAGCAATTACCAAACTTCGTTCGGCTTCCAGGTGCCGGTTGCTGAGAAATTACCTGGGCGTCTGACTGATGCTTGGGAATTACCCTGAATAAAAGTAATTTTACGCAATCATCCGGTGGTATTTCCACCGGATGATTTTTATTTAAATCACAGATCATGTTCGAATCTTTGTCAACCCGGCTGGAAACCGCTTTTAAGCAACTCAAGGGGGAAGGCCGGATTTCAGATATCAATATTGCCTCTACGATCAAGGAAATCCGACGTGCCCTGGTGGATGCGGATGTGAATTACAAGATAGCCAAAGCATTCACCGATGCGGTCCGTGAAAAAGCCCTGGGTGAAAAAGTGATCAATGCCGTGTCTCCCGGCCAGTTGATGGTCAAAATCGTTAAAGATGAACTGGTCAGGCTCATGGGCGGATCAGCATCAGGGCTGGATCTTTCCGGGAGGCCTTCCGTTATCCTGGTTGCCGGCCTGCAGGGTTCGGGGAAAACCACTTTCTGCGGGAAACTGGCGCTATTCCTCAGGAACCGTCAGGGACGACTTCCGCTGCTTGTCGCAGCAGATATATACCGCCCTGCTGCCATAGAACAGCTGATCATTCTCGGTCAGCAGGTTGAGGTACCTGTATACAGCGAGCCTGGTAGTGCGGATGCGGTGGCCATCGCAGTGCATGGGATCCAGGAAGCTAAAGCGAAAGGATATAACACGGTGATCATTGATACTGCAGGTCGCCTGGCCATTGATGAAGCCATGATGCAGGAAGTGGCTGATATCCGGACTGCCGTGCAGCCCCAGGAGATCCTTTTTGTGGTGGATTCGATGACCGGACAGGACGCTGTCAACACAGCGAAAACCTTTCATGAAAAACTCAGGTTCACCGGTGTAGTCCTCACCAAGATGGATGGGGATTCCCGGGGTGGAGCAGCCCTCTCAATCCGATATACGGTCGATGAGCCGATCAAGTTCGTGAGCATGGGGGAGAAACCGGAGTCCATGGATATATTTTATCCGGAAAGAATGGCCC
Organism: Chitinophagaceae bacterium; assembly: GCA_035533815.1. Taxonomy (GTDB): domain Bacteria; phylum Bacteroidota; class Bacteroidia; order Chitinophagales; family Chitinophagaceae; genus JANWKA01. The sequence goes on along the minus strand of DATLTB010000045.1, from coordinate 5,729 downwards.
AGCGAATCCTGGGCATGGGCGACATCACCACCCTGGTGGAGAAAGCCCAGCAGCAATTCAGCGAACAGCAGGTTTCCAGACTGGAAAAAAAGATCCGGAAGAACCAGTTTGATTTTGAGGACTTCAGAGAACAGCTGGCCATGGTACGAAAAATGGGTAATTTAAAGGACCTGGTGGGCATGATTCCCGGGCTCGGGAAGCAGGTTAAAGACCTGGATATCAGTGAGGATGCGTTCAAAGGCGTGGAAGCCCTGATCTGTTCCATGACCCCCCTGGAACGCCGGAACCCGGACATCCTGGATAACCCCCGTAAACGCAGGATAGCTGCAGGCTCAGGAAAGGATATCCTGGAATTGAACCAGTTTCTCAAGCAGTTCGAACAGATGCGCCAGATGATGAAGACCATGAACAAAATGGGTGGAGCCAAAAGCCTTAAAGGGTTGTCAATACCCCGTTAATGACTCTTGCAGCTTAAATAATTTTGTTTTATTTATATATATATATTATTTTTGTTCCCCTTGTAATTAATTCACTCGCAAAAAAATAACTCGTTTATTTATGCCAGTAAAAATCAGACTTCAAAGGCAGGGCGCCAAAAAGAAACCATTTTATTTTATTGTGGTTGCCGATGCGCGCGCTCCCCGGGATGGTAAATTCATCCAGAAAATCGGTACCTATAACCCGCTCACCGTACCGGCAGCTATCAAAGTTGACCGAAACAAAGCGTTGCTTTGGCTGCAAAAAGGTGCCCAGCCAACCGATACGGTCCGCAAGATTCTTTCTTTTAAGGGGGTCCTTTATCTCAAACACCTGTTAAGGGGAGTTAAGCTTGGGCTTTTCGATGAGACCACCGCTTATGAGAAATTTGAAAAATGGAACGTCGAGCATGAAAGCATGGTCACCCAGAAAAGGGAGCATCATAAAAAAGCAAAAGCCGGTTCCAGGCAGGAAACCCTGGTGAAAAAAACAGAAGAAATACCTGCAGCCCAGGGTGAGGCCGCTGAACCCGGAGCCTGATTGATTGGATTTCAGGTTCAGGGGGAAATATTTGACCCCAAATATTTCTTCCCTGTAATAAAAATGATAGATTATTACTGTATCGGCACCATATTATCGGCGCACGGGCTTAAGGGGGAACTGGTGTTCAGCCATGGTTTAAAGGAATTATCCCCCTTCAACGGGACAAAAGTGATCTTTTTGGAGGAAAACCCGGGAACCTACCTCCCTTATTTCCTCCAATCCAGTATTCCCCACAAGTCAGGCAGGCTATATCTAAGGCTGGAGGGTATCCATTCCCGGGAAGCAGCGCAGACCCTGAGGGGAAAATCCGTTTACCTGGGTAAAGAAGATTATTTCCGGATTTACCATATTCGCGCTCCACATACCTGGCTAGGTTTCCAGGTTATGGATAAGCATCTGGGATCCCTGGGGCAAATCACAGAAGTCATGGAAACGCCTGCCCAGGTGCTGGCTTCAGTGAAATGGCAGGGCAAGTCCCTCCTGATCCCCCTGAATGAGGAAACCATCCTGAATCTGGACGGGGATCAACGGTTGCTGACGATTTCCCTGCCGGAAGGATTGCCAGGTCTTCCGTCCTGAATTTTCGCTTATTATCTTTGCATATGCTGCAGATCGATATACTGACTGTCCTCCCGGAACTGCTGGAAAGCCCTTTTTCCCATTCCATACTCAAAAGAGCGCAGGAAAAAGGGCTGGTCAGCCTGCGGGTGCATCAGCTGCGGGATTACACTCCGTATAAACACGGCCAGGTGGATGATTATCAATTCGGTGGCGGAGCAGGAATGGTCATGATGGCCGAGCCCCTTGCTTTAGCGATTGAGGCCCTGCACGGGCAATATCATTTCCAGGAAATTATATTGCTCACCCCGGACGGCGAACCATTCCACCAGAAAATGGCAAACCGGCTTTCCCTGGCGGATAAGTTATTGCTTATTTGCGGTCATTACAAGGGAATAGATGATCGGATCCGCCAACATTTTATCAGCAAGGAGGTCTCCATCGGAGATTATGTATTATCCGGGGGTGAATTACCTGCAGCCTTGATGGTCGATGCCATAGTCAGACTGATTCCCGGTGTGCTGAACGATGAAACTTCTGCACTCAGTGATTCTTTCCAGGATAATCTGCTGGCCCCGCCTGTATATACGAGGCCAGCTGAATTCAGGGGATGGAAAGTTCCGGATATCCTATTATCCGGGGATCCCCGGAAAATTGAACTCTGGAGGCATGAGGAAGCCCTGAAACGGACCGGAGAAAAACGTCCTGATCTATTAAATAATTTATTATTAGATAGTTAGAGAAGTTTTTAGGTATTCAGATCTGTTCCGGTTCCTGTCCGTTTTTTGCATTATTCATTTTTTTGGTTAACTTTGCCGTCCCCTCAAATTTCAATTTCCATGGATGCAGTAGCCTATGTTCACGAACAATTGACCGCCAGGAAGGATTATCCTGCATTCAGGGCCGGCGACAATATCACGGTGAATTATAAGATTATCGAAGGCAACAAAGAACGCATTCAGTCCTTCAGGGGGGATGTGGTGAAAAGGCAGGGTGAAGGAATGACGGCAACGTTTACCGTCAGGAAAATTTCAGACGGGATTGGGGTGGAAAGAGTCTTTCCCCTGTTTTCTCCCAATATTGATTCCATCATACTCAACAAGGCCGGGAAGGTGCGCAGGGCCAAGTTGTACTTCCTACGGGAACGTTCAGGCAAATCCGCCAGGATCAAAGAGAAAAGGGTCTAGAAGTACATATCATTTACCATCGACGGGAACCCTCAGGGGTTCCCGTTTCTTTTTAATATTAACAAAACTTCCGGCCACGCCGAAGAGGGTAATTTGCGGTATATATATATATTTGGGTTACCTTTGTCCGGATAACCCGATTCAATTCATTATTAAATCATTTGGTTATGCTTTACAGCTTTTTGTCCGGGTCGCCTTTATTGATGATCAGCACTGAGCATATCATCTTTTTTAGCATAGTTGCTCTTTTATTATTCGGCGGGAAAAAAATCCCTGAATTGATGCGTGGTCTTGGCAGTGGCATCCGCGAATTCAATGATGCCAAGAACAATGTAAAAAGGGAAATCGAAGAGAGCATTCATAAGGAGAATCCTCCTGCGGCTCCTACCAGCACTCCGGTGAGTGAAGCGCCGAAATATCCCTAAGCATCTTAGGCCGATATCTCATTCAGCTTACTTATTATTGATTTCACTTTGTCTGAATTCAACTCAGTAAAGGAATATCATGCCTATTTGCATCAAGGCAACCACGGTTGTGTGCGCCTGGTCCAATATTACCTGGACCGTATAGCTGCTCATCGACATCTCAATGCTTTTATTGAAGTATTTACTGAAGAATCCCTCCGGAAAGCTGCAGACATCGACGAATCTGTCCGCCTAGGGAAAAAATTGGGTAGCCTGGCCGGTCTGGTGATCGGCATTAAAGATCTAATCTGCTACAAAGATCACCGGGTCAGTGCAGCTTCCCGGATGTTGGAAAATTTCATCTCCCTGTATTCCGCCACAGCGGTGGAAAGATTGCTGGCTGAAGATGCCATTATCATCGGCAGACTGAACTGTGACGAATTTGCCATGGGTTCCTCTACGGAGAATTCCGTATATGGCCGGGTGATCAATGCCTTAAATGCGGACAGGGTTCCGGGGGGATCATCCGGAGGATCCGCAGTAGCGGTGCAGGCTGGTCTGTGCATGGCAAGCCTGGGAACCGATACTGGTGGTTCTGTCAGGCAGCCTGCGGATTTCTGCGGTATCATCGGTCTTAAACCTACCTATGGCAGGGTTTCCAGGAGCGGGCTGATTGCCTATGCTTCTTCTTTTGACCAGATAGGGATTTTTGGCAGGAATATTGATTACGTGGGAGGGATTCTGGGGGTTATCGCCGGGGAAGATGAACTGGACAGTACGGCAACACCAATACAGGTAGCTGATTATCAGTCAGTAAAGGATAATCTGAACCATTACCGGATAGCCAGCTTACAGGATGCGCTCCTGCATGAAGGCCTGGATCTGGAAATCAAGGATAAGTTTGACATGTTATTTAGCCGGCTCCATGCTGCCGGTCACCTGGTGGAAACTGTTGATTTTGAATATATGGAATATTTAGCTCCGGCATATTATATCCTGACCACTGCGGAAGCTTCTTCTAATCTGGCCCGGTATGATGGGTTGAAATACGGGTACTGCTCTGAAAATCCTAATAGTGAACTGATTGATTTATACCGAGTTAACCGCTCACAGGGATTTGGCAGGGAGGTGAAAAGGCGGATTATGCTGGGTACTTTTGTGCTGAGTGCCGGATATTACGAAGCTTATTACTCCCGGGCGCAAAAAGTTCGCAGGCTGGTAGCCGATAAAACAGATGAGATTTTTTCAAAATACGATTACATCATTATGCCCAATTCCCCGACAACGGCATTCCGGGTGGGAGAAAAAATAAAGGATCCGGTTTCCATGTACCTGGCAGATATTTATACTGTATTTGCAAACCTGGCTGGAATTCCAGCCATTTCCATCCCCCTTTTTACCCATAGCGACGGTATGCCTTTTGGGGCACAGGTGATGGGTAAAAAATTTGATGAGGCTGGATTACTCCAGGTATCCAGGTATTTAATGGATTTTTACCATGAAATGTCATAAAATGAAGAGATTGATTTTGATCGGGATATTTTATAGTTGCGGATTGGGGACGTCCATGGGAAAATCCTTAAACTTCTCTCCTGTTGATACCCTGATCACCATCAATAAGGTCATTCCATTAAGATCAGAATCAGCCAAACTGATCTCCACAGCCGGTATTTTTGAGAAGGAAACTTTACCTGCAGGGGTTGCTCCTGATCGCAAACAAGGAAGTTTTATTACCCGGAACCTGAACACCGATGCCATTGACTTTATTACCACATTCTATCGGATGAACACCCAAGGTCTGGAAATCATCAGGGCCCATGGCGAACCTTATCTAAAAATTATCAGTAGGGTATTCCGTCAATATGGTATACCCAACCAGTTGAAATACCTGGCAGTGATCGAATCCGGATTGAATACTAATGCAGTCTCCCCGGTAGGTGCGGTTGGGGCCTGGCAGTTCATGGCTGGCACGGCCAGATTTTTAGGTCTGGATGTCAGCCGAAACCGGGATGACCGCAGGAACTTTTATAAATCTACCACTGCTGCAGCCAGATACCTCTGCCAGATGCATGGGCTTTTGCAAAACTGGTTATTGGTGGTGGCCGCATACAATTGCGGTACAGGCGGAGTATTGAAAGCGATCACTGCCAGCGGCAGTAACAATTTCTGGGATCTGAAGGATTATCTGCCGGAGGAATCCCGCAAACATGTGATGAAATTTATTGCTACTGCCTACATTATGGATCGGTACAAGTCATTTTTTGGACTGGGTGTCCCCAAAAGTGTTTCCCGTTTGGAAATACCAATACCGGCAGCTCCGGATACGACGAATGGCAAAGTGGGTGCCCTGGATATATCGGGCCATTTCTGCCTTCCGGTGATTGCCATGCACCTGAACCTTGATTCTGCAGGTCTGGCTGTGCTGAACCCTGATTTTGAATCCCTGTCTGCCACCGGAAACAATTTCATATTAAAACTTCCGGTCAGTAAACTGGATGAATTCATAGAAGATGAAAATGCCATTTTAAATGAATCCGTGATTTATCTGATCAAGCACAAT
>DATLTB010000044.1:0-9826 GCA_035533815.1 Chitinophagaceae bacterium | reverse complement strand
CATCGTGCGGGAAAAAGAGATTGGAACCATTGAACAGCTCAATGTGACTCCGATCCGTAAACTGCATTTTATCTTCGGCAAACTTTTGCCTTTCTGGTTCATTGGACTTTTTGAACTAGCTTTCGGATTGTTAATTGGCGCTCTGGTTTTCAAAGTACCCATACACACCAATATCTGGCTGGTATTTGCTTTTGGAGCCATTTATCTTCCCTTGGTACTTGGAATAGGCCTGCTTATCTCTACTTTCGCAGATACCCAGCAGCAAGCCATGTTTTTAGCCTGGTTCTTCCTGGTAATCTTTATCCTGATGAGCGGGTTGTTTACTGCTGTGGAAAATATGCCCGGCTGGGCCCAAAAACTAAATGTGATCAATCCGGTAGCTTATTTTATTGAAGTGATCAGGAGGGTGATGCTTAAGGGCAGTAGTTTTGCAGATATATCAGGTCAATTTTTCCTTGTTCTGGGATTCGGAGCGATCATTAATGTGCTGGCAGTACTCAATTACCGGAAAGTCAGCAACTGAAGCAGGTCCAGGTATTGGATTTAAACTCAGGGAAACTACTGAGTCTTAACAAAAAATTTCAGGTGTTGGATGTATATTGAAGGTAGTATAGCCTGATATAAATTTAATTTTTGCCTGTAAATGAGAAATTATATTAACTTTCGTACATATTTAATTTCCTTATTCTGAAAAAGACAGTGTCCATATTGCTTATCAGTCTATTGATACTCAACGTTTCTGGGTATTACTTTTGGTTTTTGCGGATGGGCTTCGTGGAAGACCAGCGGTTAGAAAACCAGATTGATCAGAACAGATACAATGAGTTAGGGACCCTAGTGATTAAGACCGCTGTGATGCTTCCTTATGAGAATAATGAGCATTCATTTATGCCGGTAAGCGGTAGATTGGAGATCCAGGGCAGATTTTATATTGCGGTAAAGCACCGGATTTTTCGGGATACGGTGTATACAGAATACATCCCCAATACCCGAAAAAATAGTCTTTTTCGAAAATTCAGTGAGGCCATCCGCTTTTTAGACGGGACTCCGGTCAACGGACAGCGGGAACAACCATTTCCGGAATCTATTCAGAAGGAATATCTACCTTGTTCCCTTACTGAATCATCTTTAGGTACTCCACTGATTATTTACATGCATGTTGACCCAAGAGCCCATAGTTTTCCTCAAAGGGCTTTGGAAATCATTGATCCTCCTCCCAGACAAATACCTGGTTAAGCTATTTTCAGTTCAGCTTATTTTATTTAGCCGTTAGTAAAAATAATGCTTATGGGATTCCATGGGATTATTCTCATATTTAACCATATTAAATTTTCCAAATGGCCCATATTAAATTATTGAATGAACAACTTCCAGGCATTCAGGGATTGCTCAATTACCGACCTCAAACCGCAAAGCCTCTTTTGGAATTGGCAGAAACCCTACTACGCGGTGAATCTACACTGACCAGGGGAGAAAGAGAAATGATCGCATCCTATGTATCCTATAGGAATAACTGTCATTTTTGCCATACCTCACATGGTGCCTCGGCCGCCCATCATTTCGGGGGAGATCTCAGCCTCATCGATGATATCAAAAATGGGTTGGAAAAGACTCCTGTATCTCCCAAATTTAGGGCACTCCTGCAAATTGCAGCCCATGTACAGGAAAGCGGGAAAAAGGTTACCCCTGCAGATATTGTAGCAGCCCGGGCGCAGGGTGCCTCAGACATAGAAATTCATGATACTGTACTTCTCGCAGCAGCATTCTGTATGTATAACCGGTATGTAGATGGATTGGGAACCTGGGCTCCTCTGGAAAAGGAAGCCTACAATGACATGGGATACCGGCTTGCCCATAAGGGTTACTTGTCTGCTTAACTGGAATCTCTAAAGGACAGGTAATTAATCGAATGATTAATTTTTACATTCCATATAGGGCTATTATCCAATTAATTGGTTATTCTTTCATCTTTTAAATTCAATATTATTATATGCAAATACCCACCGAACCCATTGGAAGCATTCCCAGGCCTAAGGCCTTGGTTGAAGGCTTGAAGAATTATGCCGGAGGTAAACTCAGCAAACCCGAACTGGATCAATTATATCATGAGGCAGTCCTGGATACCCTGGCCCAGTTTGCGGCCACCGGATCTCCAGTTATATCTGATGGGGAACAAACCAAGCCCAGTTTTGTCACCTATCCCATCCAGGGAATGGAGAATCTGGATCCTGATGGGATATTAATTCCCTTTGCCGATGGGCACACCAGACAGTTGCCCCGGTTAACCGGAGGGCCTTTCAAATACCGGGTCAATGCAGTCAGTTATTATAAAAATGCCCGGAAGCTGACAAATTTACCCCTTAAGCAAGCCGTCATTTCAGCAAGCGCCCTTAGCCTGCTCTATCCTCCCCAAGATATTCGGGGATATTCGAGGGAAGCTTTTCTTGCTGATCTAGTCAATGAAAATGAGGCAGATATCCGGTATTGCCTGGAAAGCGGGGCAGAAAAAGTGCAGATAGATTTTACAGAAGGCCGGCTGGCCGTAAAACTGGATCCCAGCAGGCAACTGCTCAAATCCTTTATAGCCCTGAATAACCAGGTTTTGGAACGGTTCAGCGATCTGGAGAGAAAGCGGATCGGGGTGCATGCTTGTCCCGGCGCGGACCACGACTCCACGCATAGTGCAGATGTGGATTATACTGCCCTTCTACCGCTGTTGTTTGAACTGCAGGTGGATAATTTTTACCTACAATTTTCCAATGAAAAGAACAAAGGCCGCGTTTTGGCATCAATCAGGGACAACCTGAAACCTGGGCAAAGGGTCTTTATTGGGGTTACTGATGTGTGCAGTCCAATTGTAGAGACACCTGAAGATATTTGTCATGCTATTCTGGAAGCATCTGCATTCATTCCATTTGACCAGTTAGGCACTACTGACGACTGCGGGTTTTCCCCATTTGCTGATGATGAATCTACAGGACGTGAAATTGCCTTCCAAAAAATAAGGGCCCGCGTGGAAGGAACGCGGCTGGCAGGATTACAGCTAAAATGACCGTTATGGGCTAATCAATGCCTGTTTCATTTAATGAATGAAGGCTAAGAAAAATCTAAAAATCGAAATTTAATGAAAAAGACAGTTTGGCTTATATTGAGCCTCCTTCTCTTATTTGGGATAGAGATTCTGAGGGTCTATTTTATCATGCCATTCCCCGGTAGTCAGCAAGGTAATTCCCTGGGGTTGGCATACTTCCTGAATAGGCATATGGGGCTATTAAGGCTAACCTGTATATTGTTAGTTTCCATTCCATTTGTCCAATATTTCAAAAAATCCAGGATTGCAGGGAAACTATTGTTAACAGGGACCCTTATTCTTTATATCCTGATTTTTTATTTTTTTAATTTCAGATTTCAGGCGGATAAAATGTTTTATCAGCTCAGGCATAAGGTACTTCTTACAATCAATGCCAATAAGGTCGATACCCAGAACCTGATTATCGGAATTTCCTTGAATGGCCACGCCAAAGCCTATCCCATTCAGATTATCGGCTATCATCACCAGGTAATTGATACAATCGGAGGGGTACCGATCATGGTCACTTATTGTACGGTTTGCAGGAGCGGCAGGATATTCAGCCCGTTGATCAATGGCCATCCAGGGAATTTTCGCCTGGTTGGCATGGACCATTTCAATGCCATGTTTGAAGATTCGGCCACCAAAAGCTGGTGGCAACAGGAAACGGGTGTGGCTATCGCAGGTCCATTAAAAGGATATTCCCTGAAGGAATTACATTCCAGGCAGATGCGATTAGGCAGCTGGCTACGAGAATATCCCCATAGCCTCATCCTGCAACCAGATACTGATTTTAAATCCGAGTATGCCGATCTAAAAGGATATGATCAGGGAATCATAAAAGGAAGCCTGGAAAAAAAAGACAGCAGTTCCTGGAATAGGAAATCCTGGGTAATTGGCCTGATCGGCAAGAATCAATCTAAGACCTATGATTGGAATACCCTGGTCCATGATCGGGTCATTAATGACAGGGTCGGGAATGAGCCGGTAGTCCTGTATCTGGAAAAGGATGGGATATCGTTCCATGCCTGGCAAAGCCGGGTCAGGCAATTGGATTTGATATTTACGGTCGATACGGTTACCGGGAATATGATCGATACGAACACGCATTCGGTCTGGAACCCGGATGGTTATTGCAGTCGCGGATCCCTTTCAGGATTTACCTTGGTCCCAGTCAGGGCTTACCAGGAGTTCTGGCATTCCTGGAAATACTTTCACCCGGAAGCCAGGGTTTATCAATGACGACCCTCCTTTAACACAAATCAATCTATCATGAATATTTAAAATTTCAAGACCATGCCACATATCAATCTTTCGAACGAATACCCAGGTATCCGAAGCCTTTTCATGTTTCGTCCAATGACGGCAGTTCCGCTCAATAACCTGGTTCAAACCCTGCTCCATGATCCTCATCCTTCCCTTACTCCCGGTGAACGGGAACTGATTGCTACCTATGTGTCTTCTTTGAATAACTGTAAGTATTGTGCTTCCATACACGGAGCTATTGCCAGTCACCACCTGGATAATAACACGGTACTGGTGGACCAGGTGAAAAAGGATCCTGAAGATGCTCCTATAAGTGATAAATTGAAATCACTCCTGAAAATTGCTGCCAGGGTTCAGCAGGGTGGAAAGAATGTCACTGCGGAGGATGTGCATCTTGCCCGACAGGAAGGGGCTACTGATCTTGAGATTCATGATACAGTCCTGATTGCCGCAGCATTTTGCATGTTCAACCGGTATGTCGACGGCTGTGCGCCAAGAACAACTTCTGTTACAGGAAGTGGATGCTTTGATGATGATGGGGGAAGGCCCTCCGGAATCGGTTTACAGGAACTGGTTTCAAACCACTGTATGCTGCTGCACTTAAGAGGTGTGGTGGTGAGCGATACAGAAAAGGTAGGGATAACCCTATCAGGTGACTTTACAGGTGATGACCGCAAGGGAACCATCGAAGAAATGTCGAAAGCGTAGGAATGATGTCAAAACCGGGAGAAGTCGTTAACCCGGGATAAGCTTAGGGGGATACCTGATTTACTGTCTAAGCGGCATCCGGCACAAAGATGGCATGATCTGTAGAGAGGCATTATCAAGGAACTTGGGAACCTGTCGCCGTGGTGTTAAGGAAGAAAACTAAGCAGAGAACCTGTGAAGTTCAGAGTACCAATACAAGGCACAGGGGCAGAGTACCTCGTAGTAGTGATTGAAGGTTCTTGTAATGAGGACTTAGCGAAGGAGGTACATTATTTGGCTGAATGAGATAATCAACTGAAAGCAATTTTAGGATGGAATTAAATCAGACAGCAAAGCCATTTAAAGTTCCAAAACAAGTAGTTTGGAAGGCATACCTGAAAGTGAAAAGCAACCAGGGAGCAGGTGGCGTTGACAACGTAACCCTAGAGGCGTTTGACAAGGAAGTAGGGAGAAATCTCTACAAACTTTGGAACCGAATGTCTTCAGGAAGTTATATGCCATCAGCAGTAAAACTGGTTGAAATACCTAAGGGTAAAAATGGAGAAACAAGGCCGTTGGGAATTCCGACGTTGGTTTCATACTACTTGGTTGTCAGTTAGAGTTAGGGATGTTTCTGCTTATACATATATCCGGTAAAATTAACGGTAAAATTCTCATTTTTATTACAATTAATAGCTGCGTAAAAAGATGGTCAAGCTTTCTTGGAATGGCAAGTTACAATGAAGCAGCAAGACCTGTATAGGTAAAGCCATTATATCTAATTCGGAAAGGATAGTTACCTGAAACATATCATTACGATTGGGGAAAATGATTGAGCATTGAGTCTGCCTTATATGATGTTTTAATTTTTTCACCCAGAACTACTTTTTCTGAAGGAGTTATCTTAATAAGGAAAGTGTTATCCGGTTTTTTTCTGGCAATGACATATTTTCTATCTATCCAGTAATAGACCATGTACACGGATATATTGAACATTTTTTTGACCTGATCGACAGTAAATTCATTTTCGGATTTTAAAAGAGGTATCCTTATTTTATGTTTATACCTGATCCATGTAATCATGGATTTCGAGAATGGTTTTCCCATTGCACTGGTTACTCCCTGTTCATTTAGCAAAGCGATCGTTTTTTTATCATCCCCGTATTGCATAGTGAGTGATCTGATTTTTTCGATCATGGCCTGGGGATATCTGGTTTTATCCGGAGCATTAAGGGGAAGGTTAACCTGGAACTGTTGAAGGGGACCGCCCTGCCATCTCACATGCAGGAATAATGTTTTTGTTTGCCTGTCTTTGGTAACGGTGATATCACTGATCAGAAGCCTGATAATGCGTTTTTTATCTTTGATGTTGGCTGTCTTTGACCAGAGCAGTGGGATTTGTGTGGCTAGTGAAATGATTTCTTTTCTTTTGTAGGGGGGAAATTCAACTTCTTTTTTCTTTTGATATTGTTGGTATTCATTGGTAGCGAGAGAAAGTTTTTCCAGTTCCAGGTTCCAGTTTTTTTCTAATGAGGCTGCCACCAGCCGGTTGGCTGGGTCCACTTGCTCGAATCTACGCTGGGCAAGATCCACCTGGTATTGACAGCGCTGGATACTCATTTGCCAGTTCTTGTCTAGGGATGCATTTCTTTTTTCCATTTCGCTCAGGGCCTGTACAGCAATGGATATATTGGCAGGCGTTAATATGTCAATCACTTTTTGCGCAATAATGGGATCTACGATGTCAGCCCTGAAGGCGAAGCAACTGCATCCGGTTAATCCTTGCCTTTTTCTCCAGTTGCATTCATAAGTGGGCACAATAGAATTGTTAACCGCATAACGGATGGTCATACGTCGTCCACAAACGCCACATACCAGTAATCCCTGCAATAAGGTCAGTCCTTCCCTCGGGGGGCCGGCCAGAAGATTGTCCGGTATGTTTGCTTTATTAAGGTGAAGCTGTTGTACATTATGTTCAAACTCATCATAAGTGATGTATTGGTAGTGATGGTCCTTGATCATTACAGTCCATTGATCCATAGGCTGGCGTTTCAGCGTGGTGACAATCTCGCCCTGTGAGTTTATTTTTTTTACACTTTTATATCTTCCGAACGTGTATACTCCTGCATAGAATGGGTGTTTTAAAATGTTCAGCACACGTTCATGAGTGAGTTTTCCCCACAGTAGCTTTCCCTTCCATTTGCCACCATAGGATCTTTTAGGGAATTGGATATGGTTGCTTCCAAAATGATGGACTACGGCGTAGGCAGTTTGCATTACTTTGAACATATTGAACAATAAGCGGATTACATGACCTACCTGCTGATCGGGGTCTAAAGAGATATTGCCTTCCTCATCATAGATGTAACCTACCGGAATGGGGAATCGTAATTCGCCTTTTTTAGCCTTATTGACTTTGGCACCATGCAGGCGGGCCCTGATGAGATGGAGTTCTGCCTGGGACATGGTGCCTTTTAAACCTAAAAGAAGCTGGTCGTTGAACTGGCTGGGATCATAGCACCCATCCTGATCAATGATCAGGGTCTGGGTTAAGGAACAAAGTTCCAATAATCGGTTCCAATCGGCAGAGCTTCTGGAAAGGCGGGATGCTTCCAATACAAATATGGCTCCTACTGTGCCCATAGACACCTCAGCTACCAAAGATTTGAAGTCCTCCCGGTTGGTGGTATTGCTCCCGGATTTCCCCAGGTCCCCGTCCATGATCCGGATGCGGGTGGCATCCCATCCGTATTGTAGGGCTGTCTGCTGGAGTGCGTATTGCCTTTCGGTGCTTTCCTGGTTGTGCAATACCTGGGACATGGTGGACTGCCTCAGATAGATGCAGGCCATTTTCTGGAGGTGATAAGATTGGATCTTGGCGTTCATATGGGAAAGTGTTTAGTAATGGGATATTTTCGGTCCTGGGATACTTTTCGATTAGATTGGCGAATAATATTCCCAATTGCTCCATTTTGTCTGATATATCAATCACCGGTTGCTCCATCAGGGTGTTGATTTTTTATAACTCTTCGCGACGTTTGATAATCTCCCGGTTGATTGCACAGATCTGTTCAAGGACATCTTTAAACTGACGATAACTGGACAGATAATGTTTTACCTGGGTCACATAATGTAAAGGGATATAATCATTTTGGGGCTTTCGTTTAGGGAAATTGATGGTTATAGAATGTTTTGGACCATGGCCCTTGCCGGTTTGGCATTTGCATCCTGGTTTCCCACATTTTTTATAGGTCACAATAAGAGAGCCCCGGAGTATTTTTCCATCTGAGGCATTAAGTTTAGCGATGAGTTGTTGTCTTTTTTTTCGCAGAGCCGTGGTGGAAAGTCTTTTCATAAATCTGTATACTTAATTAAGTAGTCCGAAAAATACTCAATTTTAATAAATTATTCATTTATTTTTTTTGACCAGATCACATAGGGCAAGTAGGGCCTGGGGTGAAATAAACTCATTGGAGGAGGTACCGGAGTGCTGGTCGGAGGGGAAATAATCGGTCCAATCGGCGGGTACTGCAAAGCTAGCCTCCTTGTTATCCTGTAGTATCAGGGTGAGCCTTCCTGCGAGCTTTCTGGTTTTAAGTATTTGAAAATCAATATTATACTTTGGATGGAAGGGATGGGTTATCCGTACACATCCCAAATCCTGTTTGAGATGATGTGTAGTTAGGAAGGGGCTTGCCAACGGTTTCTGATCGCGTAGCACAGATGTGTGCAGTGATGCTACTGGAACCTATGATCGATCCTGTATTCCATGATGACTCTTATGCTTATCGGCCAAAACGATCAGCGCATCAAGCAGTAGAAACAGCCCGGAGACGTTGCTGGAAGTATGACTGGATACTTGATCTGGATATTCGAAAGTTTTTCGATACGATAGATCATGAACTTCTAATGAAGGCCGTCAAACGACACACTTCGGAACCCTGGGTATTGCTGTATATTGAGAGATGGCTGAAAGTTCCGTACCAAACCAATGACGGACAGCAGATAAGAAGAGAAAATGGAGTTCCTCAGGGTTCAGTGATTGGGCCTTTGGTGGCTAATCTGTTCATGCATTATGCTTTTGATGAGTGGATGAAAAGGAACTATCCTCAAATCCCCTTCGAAAGATATGCGGATGATACCATATGCCATTGCAGGACGAGGGAAGAAGCGGAACAGCTGAAGATGGTGATTATGAAAAGATTGGCGGATTGTAAGCTGACATTAAATGAAGCAAAGACTAAAATTGTTTACTGTAAAGACGATGATAGGAGAGGTCGACATGAGGAAGAGAAATTTGATTTTCTTGGTTTTACCTTTATGGCAAGGAGATCGAAGAATCGTTGGGGTAAACACTTTATTAATTTTAGTCCAGCAATCAGCACGAAAGCCAAGAAGAAGATAGGTGAGGAAATCAGAAGCTGGAACTTGCAAAACAGATCAGATAAAAGCTTAACAGACCTAGCGAACATATTCAACGCAAAGCTGCAAGGCTATATCAATTATTACAGCAAGTTTTATAAATCTGCCATGTATCCCTTGTTTCAGCGACTAAATGAACGGTTAGCCCGTTGGGTAGGGAGGAAGTTTAAACGGTGTACCAGACACAAAAGCAAAGCGATGAAGGTATTAGGGAGTATGTGTAAACAGAATCCTAACCTATTTGCACACTGGAAGTTTGGGGTCACACCGCCTATGGTAGAAATACGCCGTAGGGGCCGAATAATAGGAGCCGTATGATGCGCAAGTATCACGTACGGATCTGGGAGGGACTCAGGGGGAGGTTCCCTGGGTCTACTCGAT
>DATLTB010000043.1:0-4014 GCA_035533815.1 Chitinophagaceae bacterium | reverse complement strand
AAAGTGTTCATTCACCGAAAAGGCTTATAGAATGAATGATGAGCAATCCCCAGCATGGGTAGGTCTCCCCGGGTATCTCCATAGGCATAAATGTCATCATAATCCATGGGATTCACTACCTGTTTGATCCGGCGGAGTTTTTCCGGTCCGTGACAGTTTTTACCCCGGATTTTTCCGGTCAACCGGTTATCCATCACTTCCAGCCGGGTCGCAATGCATTCCACGCCGGTTTGCAAGCACCATGCTGCCAACCAGTTTTCCGGGGAAGCGGAAACAATGAGCACCCTTGTCCCGTTATCCTGGTGACGCTTGATTTCTTTTAATGCTGCAGGCCTGATCAGGGAGGGAAGCACTTCAGCGGCAAACCGATCACAATTTTTCTGAAAAATATCCAGAGAGATATCCCTGAAAAAATGGCTCATCACAGCCTGCTTGGCCCGGGTATTGGAGAGAAGTTTCAACCGGTAAGCGATCAAAGCCGGGGAAAGCAATAATAATCCGGTGGCCAAGCGCATCGAGCCTTTCTGGAACCTGATTACCTCCCATAAGGTATCCCTGGTGGTAATAGTGCCATCAAAATCAAATAAGGCCAGAACGTTGATCACATTTTCAACTTTTTAAATATTGCCTCAGGGACTATGCGGATCAACATCATGATCCAGCGCCAGAACCATTTCACATAGATGATGTCTGTTTTTTTTCGAACTGCTTCAAATACCGCAATACCCACTTCGGCAGGATCGGCGGTCAGAAAAGGCGGCAATTTCAGCCCAGAAGTCATCCTGGTCCTCACAAACCCCGGTAGTACAGTAATTACACCGACATGAGCAGGGTATAATCGATTCCTTAATCCAGACAGGTAGGCTATAAACCCCGCTTTGGCACTCCCATAGATATAATTACTTTGTCTGCCCCTGAGTCCAGCCACAGAGCTGATACCCACAATAGTGCCCTGCTTTTTCTTTTCATAATCTTCCGCAATGATATTTAAAATGGAAACTGCCCCCGAATAATTGGATATGATGGTCTTTTCAGTTTCCTCCCATTGTTGCTGGGCGGAATGCTGGTCTGGCATATATCCGAATACGCATATGGAAATATCAGCCTGAACAAGCAAACTATGGTAAAAAAGGGCATGATGGCTTGTATCCGCTGCGTCAAATTCAACCAATATGACATTTACCCCATAACGGATCATCAAATCACTTTTCAGGGGCTCAAGCCGGCTTACCCGTCTTGCTGCTAACTCCAGATCATATTTATTCCTTGCAAAAGAACGGGCAATGGCAACGGCCATATCTGAGCTTGCTCCAAGGATCAGCACATTAGGCATAATTGGGTCAATAATTAATTTTTAGTAAGTAACAACCGGTCCGAGAGAAAGGACCTGAATTTATAGTCCGGATTGTATTTCCGGATAGTCTCCATGAAACGGTCCAGGTTCCCGTAACTATTCCAGAATATCTCCGGATTCATCCGGGCATCTTTGGATAGGTATATCCTTCCCCCATAGTTCAGCACAATCCGGTCCAGTTCATCCAGGAAACTGAAAAGTCCGTTGCGAACCGGGAAATCCAGGGCCAGCGTATATCCTTCCATGGGAAAGGAAATCATACTTTGTTGTTTCCCAAAAACCTTAAGTACTGCCAGGAAGGAACCCATTCCCCGGTCACTGATCCTGGTGAGAATTTCAATCAACCCCTTTCGGCTTTCCAGGGGGATCACGAACTGGTATTGAACGAAACCATTTTTTCCGTAACCTTTATTCCAATGCAATATCGCATCCAGGGGATAAAAAAAAGGTTCATAGGACACTACCCGGTTGATTTCCCGTTTGATATTTTTATGGTAATACAAGAAATTAAAGGCACGGACAGTGTACATATTAAGTATAAATGAAGGCAGATTGACTGGGAAGGTAATTTGTTTTTTATCCGGAAGAAGAAGGGGGGTTGACTGGCGCTTGTTGCTTAGTTCATTCACGGTGGCATGTTCACCCAGGATCAGTATGCTTCTTCCGAAATCCTTTCCTTTTTTAAGGCAATCGATCCAGGCCACTGAATAGGTATAATGACGGTACTGCTCAAACAAACTGATAATTTCTTCCAGGTTGGCTGCCTTGACTTGCTTTTGCCGGATATAGGCTGTTTCAATCTTTTTAAGTCTGAAGCTGACCCTGAGGATCAGCCCGGTCAATCCCATTCCGCCACAGGTAGCTTCAAAAAGATCAATGTTGAATTCGGGTGAGCAATTGATTACCCGGCCATCTGCCACCAGGATGTCTATATCTGCAATATGAGAGGAGAACGCACCATCCACATGATGGTTCTTGCCATGTACATCTGAAGCCACTGCACCGCCTAAGGTGATGAATTTAGTTCCAGGAGTAACCGGCAGAAACCAACCCATGGGTACTATAATTTCCAGGACCTGGTCCAGGGTGATTCCAGCCTGACAAGTCAATAAACCATTTTGTGTGTCAAAAGCAAGGACTTTATCGTATTTAAGGGTTGAATAAGTAGTTTCCGACAGGCTGGCATCACCGTAACAGCGTCCATTTCCCCTCGCTATTGCCGGACCAGATCCTTGTATCAGGGGAAGGAGCTGTTCCTCCAGCGAAAAGTCAATTTCGTCGCAAACAGCCACGGGGTAATTCCCCCAGTTTGCAATCTTTTTATTCATTGGTTGAAAAGGGTTATTGAGGGCATATAAAGTATAACATAGAAACTGATGATCCAAAGCAGGAGGTTGATTTGAAGGAACCGGTCTCCAAATAAGAGTTTTGTAGGCGACCCGGAATTGTTCTCCAAATAAATCAACTGAAGATAACGCATGATACCCGAGATTACAAATAATGCAGTATAAAACAGCCGGTATGACCCAAAGCGGGCATTGACTTCCGGCGAAACCGTATACATGAGGTAAGCCATAATAATAATGGCACATACGATTGCCAGGCAGACATTAAGAAAGTCAAGATTATATCCCTTGACAGATTGCCGCATGTCTTTTCCGGATTTCATTCGGATTAGAACATCATCCCGACGCTTACCTACGGCCATAAACAAGGCCAACAGGAATACCATGATAATGAGCCATTGGGATATAACCACAAAAGCGAGTATTCCCCCTGCCTTGACCCTCAGCACAAAGCCGATGGCCAGGATAAGGATATCAAGTATGGAGATATTTTTCAGGCCGAAACTATAGGCTACGTTCAGCAGGAAATAAATACCCAGGACAAAAGTAAATTTAGTTCGGAGCACCAGGGATAATGCAAAACCTGCGATTATGCAAACGGACATGATGCCCAGGGCGACAGTCTTGGAAACTGATCCGCTGGCAAGCGGTCGGCTGCATTTAACCGGGTGGTTCCGATCAACTTCGATATCCCGGTAATCATTGAGAATATATACACTGCTGGCAATAAGACTGAATGCAAGGAAACCCCATGCTAACTTCTCCAGCTTTATCCAATTAAATAGATTGCCTGAAAAGAACAATGGGATAAAAAGGAAGAGATTTTTGGCCCAGTCTTTTGGTCGTAGTAATTTAAAGTATGACAACACAAGCAATGAATATCCGGTAAAAATAGCAAAATTACCATTACTTTGATTTGACGTATGCGTTTCTGTATAATGGAAATGTATTTTCTTAGTAGTTTTACTTTGCTGGGGAATTTCAGAGATAAAATTTAAATCATTTTTTCCAGAAATCAACTTACTAGTCATTATCTTTAATATCCCTTTCGGGGAATGGGCGGAAATCTTTTGTCTTCAGACGAAGATTTTAGATTGAGTTTTAATATCGTTATAGGTACAAAATCTTTTATTTTAAATTCGAATAATGTATCATGAAGTGATAATGGAATACAATGAAAATCAGGAAGTGACTAAAAAAACGGATGTTGATTTCAAAATCACAGTTGAACTAGTTATCATTTGACGAATAGGAATATAAAAACCTTCTACTTTAATCAGAGATAATTTAGCTTTGATCTAGCCGAATTCGACC
>DATLTB010000042.1:0-5835 GCA_035533815.1 Chitinophagaceae bacterium | reverse complement strand
TAGGGACGGCCCGATATGAATAACTCAACCGCTGACCCGGATGCCATCCTGGTAAGCCACAACATAGGCATCCCGGAAACCCATCAGCCGGATATCCTCCAGGTGGCGGTCAGCCCTTTGCCGGGTACTGTAACGCCCCAGCAGGTAGCGGAAGTGAATTCCATCTGTTTCCACAGTGACCGGTTCCCCGAGTTTTTTGAACCGCTGAGCGGATGGTTTGATTGCCTGACTGCTGACCAAGAACTGGATCCTGAATATCGTGTCCTGAATCCCCTGGGGTGAACTGGTTCCCATATTATCCGGGCCGGTCGCCGATTCCGGAGTACTGGCTGAATCCGGGTTATCCCCTGGTTTCCATTGGCTGAGCTCATCTTTATATTTTACGATGGCGGAAGCGATACAGGTGACAATTTGTTGCTGTCCTTTGTTGGAATTGAGATATTGTTCCTCCTCCGGATTATTGATAAAGCCGGTCTCGATTAGCACGGATGGCATGGCTGTACCTTCCAAGACAACCAGGCCCATTTGCTTCACATCTCTGCTGGGCCGGCCCGTAGCCAGGAAGGTTTGTTGGACCATATTGGCGAAATTGATGCTTTGCTGCTGATAGGCGGATGAAGTCAGTTGCAACAGCACGAAACTGGCGGGGTTGGAAGGGTCGTACCCATTATAATGTTCCCGGTAATTTTTTTCCTGGAATATGGAAGCATTTTCCGCCTGTTCTACGTTTTCCCCGCTGTCAATGATAATGGTACTGTCGCCTCCGCCCTCCTCGAAGTTTTCAATGGCATCGGTTTTTTCCTCCATCTTACCAAGCCGAAGGACATAAGTTTCCACTCCCTGTGCATCCGTTTCATGATAGCGGTGGATCCGGTAAACCGGAATCCTCCTGCGTTTGCCATGCCGGGTAATATACCGGTGTCCCACCAGCCTTTTGATGATCCGGTCCCGGGAGGAATTACAATGGATGGAAATGAAAAGGTCTGCCTTGGCCTGGTTAGAGATAGCCGATCTTTCATACAGGGGAATGAATACATCCGTGGTTCGGGTATATACTACCTGGATGTCCGGCTGCGTTTCTTCCAGGAACTTTCCGAGTTTTAACGCAATAGACAGGGTAATATTTTTTTCATAGGAAAAATTCCCCCTGGCTCCGAAATCGTGGCCACCGTGACCCGGATCAATGCATACCACAAATTTATGCCCGAAGGAAGGGGACCCAGTCCGTGCATGAAATGGCCGGAAGGAAAGCAGCAGAATCATTAACGCAATAGACAGAAATTGGTTTTTGCAGGTCATGTTGATATGGTTTGGTTTAGGTAAACATCGGCAATAGGGTATAAACCGCTAAATTTACCCGCTGTAGATATGGAATTTAACTGCAAAAATAGCTTAAAATATATTTTTCAACGGCTGTTGTTCATTCCGGTCTTTGTCCTGGTCTTTTTTGCTGCTTGCGGAAGTCCGCGGGAAAGCCAGGTTCCTGCCCGCATCAAGGCTCCCAGGAGTACCCCGGCTGATACCACCCCCATTAAACGGGTAATCCCCCCAAATATATATATCGATACCCTGAGTGTGGATACCACGGGTCATGTGGATACGGTTTCCGTGCGAATGGCTCCAGGCTCTCTGAATGCCCCGGTAAAATACACAGCCACTGATTCCATTGTATTGAATGTGCCCCAGCGCATGACTTACCTGTATGGAAATGCCCATGTAGTTTATGGGACGGATGATCTCAAGGCGTCCAAAATAGCACTCAACCAATCCACTTCTGTGGTGTCGGCAAGCTATACTTTGGATACGGGAGGTAAAAAGATTGGCCGTCCGGTTTTCAAGGAAGGGAACCAAACCTTCGGAATGGATAGCCTGAAATATGCCTTTAAGACCCGTAAGGGTATTACCTATAACACGACCTCCCAGCAGGGCCAAGGATTCCTGCATACTGATAAATCCAAGATTATAGACAAGAATACCATTTTCGGTTATAAGGGCTGGTATACCACCTGCGACCTGGATACTCCCCATTATGCGATAAAGGTCAATAGGGTAAAAGTAATTGCCGGAAAACTGATCGTGGCGACCGGCGCACAGCTGGAAATTGAAGGAGTGCCTACCCCTTTATACCTGCCTTTTTTTATTTTCCCGATCACTAAAGGACAACGTTCGGGTATCATTCCGCCTACTTATACAGTGAATGTATCCAAGGGGCTTGGCCTGGAAGGTGGAGGTTATTATCTGGGACTGGGACAATATTTCGATATGACCCTGCGCAGTGATGTGTATTCCTACGGCAGCTGGTCCCTGGACATCAATCCGACCTACCGGAAACGGTACCGGTATGCGGGTAACTTTGACCTGACGATTGCCACAACCCGGATCGGTGACCCCCAGACGCCGGATTTTTTAAGGTCCAGGGATTTCCATGTCACCTGGGCGCATTCCCTGGATTCCAAAGTGAGACCGGGAGTAAGTTTTTCGGCCAGTGTGAACTTCGGGACCTCAACCTATAACCAGTTCAATACCATTGATCCGGCACAACGCCTGAACAATACCCTGAACTCTTCCATCAATTTTTCAAAAGTCTGGCAGAATTCTCCCTTCAGCTTTACCCTGAGTGCCAGCCATTCTCAGAATACCACAACCAGGATCGTCAATATCGATTTACCGGAAATGACCCTGAACATGAATACCATTTACCCCTTCCAGCCCAAGCATATGTCCGGTACACCAAAATGGTATGATAAAATAGGATTAGGCTATAACATGGATGAAGAGAACACCATCCAGTTTTATGATTCCACCTTGCTGAAGCCTGGATTCTTTAACCAATTCCAGACGGGCATTCAACATAATATACCCATTACCCTTACCCTTCCCGCCTTTAAATATCTGACCATATCACCGGGTATAAGTTATGAGGAAAGGTGGTTCTCCAGGGAAACTTTCCTTTCCCTGGATCCCAGACTGAATAAACTGGATACCTCATACCGTAGGGGTTTCTTTGATGACCGGTACGTCAACACCGGAATTTCATTGTCAACAGCCCTGTACGGCATGTTCGTATTCCCACATTCCAAACTGGAGGCCATCCGGCATGTCATCCGGCCTTCCCTGAGCTTCAATTATACCCCTGATCTACAGAAAGCCTATTATTACCTGGCCACAGTGGATACGTCGAAAGTCTATAAACCACAATGGTTCAGCACTTTTCAGAACAGTCCTTTCGGGTCATTTTCTCAGGGCCGGTTTGCGGGATTGAGTTTCGGGATAGATAATAACCTGGAAATGAAAGTATTTTCCAAAAAAGATACCGCTACCCATACCAAAAAGGTGAAGCTGCTGGATGGATTTGGGATTAACGGGTCCTATAATATGGTAGCAGACAGTTTTAAGCTTTCCCACCTGAGTGCTTATGCCAGGACCATGCTGTTTGACAAGGTGAACATTTCCGGAACCGGAAATATTGATCCATATGAGCGGGATACCCTGGGAAATGATATCAATAAATATGTCTGGCAGGCCGGAAAAATTAGTATTGGCAGCCTGATCGGAGCATCGATATCATTAAGCACCTCATTTCAGTCCAAAACCAAATCCGGAACGAATAAGCAGGCCACTAAACCACCGGAAGCCGGCACCGTGGAAGCCCAGCAGCAGTCCCTGGAAAATGCCCGGCAGGTTCCCGGCCAGAATGTGGATTTCAGTATACCCTGGCAGGTCAACCTTAGCTATAGCCTGAATTTCAATAAGGCAAGGACGGCCGACTACAGGCGGGATACGACGATTTATTCCCAGTCCCTTAACTTCGACGGGAGTTTCAACCTGACCCCAAAATGGAAAATCACGGTGACCAGTGGCTTTGATTTTCTGCATTTCAAACTCACGTATACTACCCTTAACATTACCCGGGACCTGCATTGCTGGCGCATGAATATCAGTGTGATTCCCCTTGGGTTCTACCGATCCTTCAGCATCACTATCAGTCCTACTGCAGGAGTACTTCAGGATCTGCGTTTCAGCAGGACCAGGCAGTTCTATAATGTATTCTGAAATCATTTGACTGGAGCATGTTGGGAATAATAATCCGACATGATCCCGAAGATCTTTTCTTTCAGCATGGGCACATCCCGTTGGGTCAGGCCCCCGGTCCCGACGGGTTCCAGAAAATGAAGCCCGATAGAATGGGGCCATGCATAAAAGGGTTTATCGGGGGGGAGAATGGATCTGGTGGAGAATATCAGGGCAGGAATGACAGGTTTTTGGGCAGCAATGGCCACACTGAAAGCTCCTTCATAAAAAGATTTAAGTGGTTTGTTGGATTTGTTCCTGGTGCCTTCCGGATAAAGGGCCAGGTGCATACCTTGTTCAAGCACCATTTTCATTTTTTCCAAACTGCTCCGTCTGCTTTGTTCACTGGAGCGGTCCACCAGCACAGAGCCCGCTTTATATATGGTGCCAAACACTGGTACACGGGCAATCTCAACCTTGGCGAGGGTCTTGTTGGGTCCGGGTATTCCCGTTGTAGATACCGGTACATCCATCAGCGAGTTATGATTGAAAACGACCACGTAGTTTTGCCCGGATTTGAAATGCTGAAGTCCCTTCTGCTTAACCGGGCAGCAGATCAGCCGCAGATAAACAGCCATCCAGATGCGTAGTTCAGCCATAATGATGCTCGTGCGCTTGTATTCATCCCGGATAAAGGTGGAAAACCATACGGGAATGATGATCACGACCAAGGTGAGGATGAACAATACCAGGGCATACAGGGCAAACAAGCGGCCAAATACCGATTTAATCCATTTCATTGGCTTCGGAAATTTCTGCTAAGTTAAGGCTGCCGGTTACAACCGCCAATCTATAGGGTTTTGTCCATCAGCCAGGAGCAAGTCATTGGTTTTGGAAAAATGTCTGCAGCCGAAAAATCCCCTGTCAGCGGAGAAAGGGGAAGGATGCGCTGCTTTCAGCACATGATGTCTGGTTTCATCTATGAGGGATTGCTTCTGTTGTGCGAAATTCCCCC
This sequence comes from Chitinophagaceae bacterium, assembly GCA_035533815.1. Classification (GTDB taxonomy): domain Bacteria; phylum Bacteroidota; class Bacteroidia; order Chitinophagales; family Chitinophagaceae; genus JANWKA01. The sequence continues at coordinate 809 of DATLTB010000042.1, read as the reverse complement.
AAAGCAGGAAGACCACATTGGATTTCTTTTCCGAGATGATCCGTATCACTTCATCGGTGAAGCTCTCCCAACCAATCCGGCTATGAGAAGCAGGCTCCCCGCTCCGGACCGTCAGCATGGCATTCAGCAATAATACCCCCTGATCGGCCCATTTTTCCAGGTTACCGGATGAGGGGATGGAAATTCCCAGGTCGGAGTGGAGCTCCTTGAATATGTTCACCAACGAGGGTGGGGGAGTTTTTCCTTCAGGCACTGAAAAACAAAGACCCTGTGCCTGCCCCTGTCCATGATAGGGATCCTGACCCAGGATAACTGCTTTGACCCGATGAAAGGGAGTCTTGGCGATTGCATTGAAAATTAGGGAACCAGGGGGGTAAATTGTTTTACCGCCAAGCTTTTCCTGTTTCAAAAAAAATACAATCTGTTCAAAATAAGGCATCTGGAACTGATCCTTCAACACCTCTTTCCAGCCTGACTCTATTTGAACATCCATCAGTGTGATCTTTCCTCAAATTTATGGAAACTAATTTTTCTTACTTTTGCAAGCCTCATTTACTGCAAGGGAGTGAATTGGCCGGACCAGGATGTCCAGGGAGGAATGGGTTTTTACCGGAAACAGCCAACAGGATCCCGTAGCTCAGTTGGACAGAGCGGCAGCCTTCTAAGCTGTAGGTCATTGGTTCGAATCCAATCGGGGTCACTGAAATAGTAAGGCGGATTCAAGTCACAAATGCAACTTCTGTACTAATTGACATTAAAGATTTATTCATATTTAAATAATTTAAATAGTATGTTTTTGGTTCTTAATT
>DATLTB010000041.1:0-3900 GCA_035533815.1 Chitinophagaceae bacterium | reverse complement strand
ATACTTCAGTACGTTAGATGAATTAATTGCTACAGTGAAAAAGCAAATGAATATTTGGAATAAACCAAATGCAACATTGCATAAATTATGCTGCATTTTATAAGTCGCTATGTATAGCTACATACCCCAGTGTTGCGAACCTGTTGGCGATATCCCGGATATATCCGTTGACACCAAAGGCTTCCTGGAAGACCAAAATACCTGCATGGGATCCGGAATTATCCTCAGGTAAGGCGGTATAAGCCCGCATGGAAGAATGGTCTTCTACTTCTAGTTCGATGTACTGATGATTTATGGGCATAAAATATTTTTTTTCTTTATTGCTGGCTTAAATCCGGAATGTTTTCCCTGGGCAAGTTGGATGGGCCACGCTGTCTCCAAAGATAGAAAATAAAAAGAAGGGCAATCACCAGGCAAAGTACCCCTTCAATGGTTACAGTTTCCGGAGTCCCGATGCGGCGTGCCAGGTAACCGACCAGGAAACTACCCAGCGGAAGCATTCCCCGAAAGGACATGACATAAAAACTTAATATTCTTCCCCTCATTTCATCAGGAACTGTGGTCTGGATCAGAATATTGCTGCTGGCCATCTGGGACATCATGCCGAACCCGCAGAGGGTGATGAATACAAGGGCAGGCCCAAGATGGGTGGATAAGCTCAGAAATAAAAGCCCCAATCCAAAAACAAAAGTGGTCACACTGATTATCCTGAGCAGGTTTTTACCGGACTTAAGGGAAGCCAGATAAAAGGCCCCAGACAGTGCTCCCAGCCCGGACATCCCATTTAGCCAGCCAAAAACAGCCGCATTTCCATGAAATATGTCTTTGGCAAACACCGGTAATAAGGTGGTATAAGGCATGGCAACAAAACTGACCAGGGAGATCATGATGATAACCGTTCTTAGCGATTGGGTGTGGATCAGGTAGGCAAACCCCTTTCGGAACTCAATCAGGGCATTTTGGGAATGACGTGTTACGGCCCTGGGTGTAATTTTCATCATCATCAGGGAAATGATGACAGCCAGAAAACTGAAGGCATTCACCAGGAAACAAGATCCTTCCCCGAGGCTGGCCAGCAAAATCCCGGCTATGGCTGGGCCTGCCAGCCTGGCCATATTGACCATGAAGGAATTCAAGGCAATGGCATTTGACAGATCTTCCCTTTTGTCTACCAGTTCTATGATCAGCGATTGGCGGGATGGGGTATCAAAGGCATTGATGACACCGAGTAAGGCGCTTAACCCAATGATTTCAGCCACGGTATAATGCCCTGCAAGCACCAGTGCAGCCAGGGCCGAAGCCTGGATCAGGGAAGAAATTTGTGTTATCATCAGGATCTTGTACCGGTTATACCGGTCGGTAATGACTCCGGCATATGGAGAAAGCAGAAAAGTCGGAAATTGGCCCGCAAAGGCAGCAAGTCCGAGCATAGCAGGAGAATGGGTCATCCGGTAAACCAGCCAGCTGACTGCCACCCTTTGCATCCAGGTACCTATCAGTGAAATAGATTGGCCGGTAAAGTATAGTCTGTAATTGGGATGGTTTAGGGAACGGAAAATGCTGGATAATTTCATGGGTGCAAAAATAATCATCCGGACAGTTCAAACGGGAAAAGTTAAAAACTTCATATTCCGGGGTGAACCGGAAGGTAAATCACCGGAAGCGGATCAGGGTAACCAGGTGAATGAGGGCAGATATGCTGTAGGACTATTCAACTTTCCAATTTCTCCGGGGGTGGATTTATGGGTAAGAAGTATAGGTCCATTAAATAAATGGCATCAAATTGTACAAATATTTATATTAGGACAGTCCCAGGTGACAATTTATGGCCATGGATCCAGTATTGGCGCCCATTGCTGCATTATTGCCTGAAACGATGGTGGAATCAAGTAATCAGGAACCCGCTGACCAATGGAGAATTGGGGAAGATACGGACTGACTTTTGAGAATAATTCGGAGGATGGGCACTCCCTGCAGGTACACCGTTTCACCATCAGGTTGACCCGCATTAACTGGATTTCATGCGATGGGGTAGTGAAAGAGCTGGTGTTAATCAGCGGGAAAGGAAAGGAAGGTTGAAGGGGATTTTACAAGCTATCAGCCTGAACCCACTCTTTTCTACAATCAACAACTGTTGCCCATGAATTTTAGCTTTAAGAAATGGTTTCACATGGAGTAAGCAAGTGCCAGGTAACCTCACATACTGCGCCGATATTGTCCCCCCACTTCATAAAGGGCATGCGTGATCTGACCCAGGCTGCAATATTTAACAGATTCCATGAGTTCATTGAAAATATTTTCGCCCCCGATGGCTACCTGCTGGAGCTTTTTAAGCTTTTCCTGACCGATCCCTTTGTTCCTTTCCTGAAAAGCGCCAAGTGCCTGAATCTGGTCAGTTTTCTCTTCATCCGTAGACCGGATAATCCCGAGGGGAAGAATGGTCGGGGAACCTCCGGCTCCGAGGAAGGTATTAACCCCGATAATAGGTAATTCCCCTGAATTCTTCATGGTTTCATAATACAGGCTTTCTTCCTGTATTTTATTGCGCTGGTACATCCTTTCCATGGCACCCAGGACTCCTCCGCGTTCGGAAATCCGGTCAAACTCTGTCAAAACTGCCTGTTCCACAAGGTCCGTCAACTCACTGATCAGGAAGGATCCCTGATTTGGGTTTTCATTTTTTGCTGTTCCCAGTTCCCGGTTGATGATCAGCTGAATGGCCATCGCACGTCTTACACTTTCTTCGGTGGGGGTAGTCACCGCTTCATCATAAGCATTGGTGTGGAGGGAATTGCAATTATCATAAATGGCATACAGGGCCTGAAGGGTGGTCCGGATGTCGTTGAAATCAATTTCCTGTGCATGCAGGCTGCGGCCGCTGGTCTGGATATGGTATTTCAATTTCTGCGACCGGTCGTTTCCTTTGTATTTATACCTGATTGCCCGGGACCAGATCCTCCTGGCCACCCGACCGATCACTGCATATTCCGGATCCATACCGTTGCTGAAGAAAAAGGAAAGATTAGGGGCAAAATCATCTATATGCATTCCCCTGCTCAGAAAATATTCCACATAGGTGAACCCGTTGGCTAGTGTAAAGGCAAGCTGAGTGATGGGATTTGCCCCTGCTTCCGCAATATGGTACCCTGAAATACTAACCGAATAAAAATTACGCACCTGGTTGCTGATGAAATACTGCTGAACATCTCCCATCAGCCTTAGGGCAAATTCAGTAGAAAATATGCAGGTGTTCTGAGCCTGATCTTCTTTGAGGATATCAGCCTGAACGGTACCCCGGACCTGACGGAGGGCATCTGCCCGGATTTTTTCATAAACGGATTTTTCAAGTACCTGTTCTCCTGAAAGGCCCAGCAGCATAAGTCCCAGTCCCTGGTTTTCATGAGGTAGTTCCCCCCGGTAAGCGGGATATTGGCTGATACCCCTGAACAGTTCCTCTTTTTTCCTTTGGACTACATCGTCCAGCCCATGGGTCACCAGGTATTTTTCACACTCTTGATCAATAGCAGCATTCAGGAAAAAAGCCAACAGCATGGGAGCAGGTCCGTTGATTGTCATGGAGACTGAAGTTTTCGGATTGCAAAGGTCAAAGCCGCTGTACAGTTTCTTGGCATCATCAATGGTAGCCACACTCACTCCGCTGTTACCGATCTTGCCATAGATATCCGGACGGGACTCAGGATCCTCCCCGTATAGCGTGACACTGTCAAAAGCGGTCGAAAGCCGCTGTGCCGGTTGACCTAATGACAGGTAATGGAACCGTTTATTGGTCCGTTCCGGTCCCCCCTCTCCGGCAAACATCCGGGTAGGATCCTCGCCTTCCCTTTTGAGCGGGAATACCCCGGCAGTATAGGGGAACTCCCCGGGAAGGTTTTCGTTAAG
>DATLTB010000040.1:0-5023 GCA_035533815.1 Chitinophagaceae bacterium | reverse complement strand
TTGAAACAGTTTCCGGTTTTTTCCATTATTCCAGCCCTTGCCGTCCCCTAATTTAGCGCTTTGGACCGGATTATTTCTGACTCTGTTGACCAGCGGCATAATAAATTCTGGTCATTATATTCTTATAGGGACAAATCCAGTCATTTCGTCCATACTTAAAGCCTACAAATATCGGATTTATCCGACCAGGGAACAGCAGGTGCTGATGAATAAGACATATGGCTGCACCCGGTATTTGTATAATACCTGATGTATTTGCGAAAATGGCGTTGGGATCGCTGTCAGACGATCCGTGCTTTGACCTGATCAAACAATTAGCTGATGCAAAAAAAAGATCTCCTGGTTGCGGGAGCCCGATAGCCAGGCACTGAATGCCGCCATATTGAATATGGAAATAGCCTATCCCCATTTCTTTAATCATGCCGTTCATCATAGTTATGGCTTTCCTAATTATAAAAAACGCGGGTGGTCACCAGTCCTTTCAATGCTATGTAATACCCGGGAAGTCAATGGGGATCAATCCACCTTCACTAGTTCCAAAATAGTGGTTATTCCAATAGTGGCAGGACGACATCGCGACTTGTAAATATCTTAATTTCAGCATTTTTGGAACATATTCCAAACTATTCACCTTATTGGTCACATCAATACTTTTTGATGCCTATAGATACCCTATTTATCAATATAAGATAATATTATGGCGTTATTTTTAGTTGAAAATCAACTGTTTCATCGCGTTTTATACGTTGATTAATTTGTGGTATCCGGAAGTAGCTTAGCGGATAACCCTGGTCAATTCGCTGATGGCATATAAGGGCAGATTGGTTATCCAGTCCTCTTTTCTGAAATCAGACATGGAAGTCCGCAGGGCCGTCGAAGGCTTGTATTTCTGGCAGAATGTCTTTAAACTTTTGGCTTGGAGGTTTTCTTCCGCTTTAACTTCTATAGGTATAACCTGACCGGCATACTGTACTAAAAAATCTATTTCAGCAGTCGCGTTTTCAGCAGACCAGTAATAGATGGCCAATTCTTTATTCACGACCAGTTGCTGCATGACAAATTGTTCTGTTAATGCACCTTTAAATTCTTCAAACACAATATTGCCTTCTAATAGGCTTTTTACATCTATATCCACCATTGCGCCTAATAATCCTATATCCACCATAAATAATTTAAAGGCGCTAAAGTCTTCATACGCCTTTAGGGGTATTGCCGGTTTGGATATCCGGTTTACTTTGTGGATTAGGCCGCAATCAATAAGCCATGACATGGCCAGTTTATAATCTTTTGCCCTGGACCCATGTTTGATCACCCCGTAAATAAATTTTTTATTTTCCTTTGCCAACTGTGCAGGTATGGCGTTCCAAAGCATCCTGATCCTCGGTACAATATTGTTTGGGGTATGTTTGTAAAAGTCCAGTTCATAAGCTGCCAATATCCGCTTCTGTATGTTCCTCACCTCATTAAAGTCAATATTTTTTGAAAAGGACAATACCGCCTCGGGCATACCGCCTACATAATAATACTGCTTTAATAATTGGATATACCTGGCCTTGAAGTTTTTGATCAGGGCCCAGTTCTTACTATTTAAAAGATCAAGTAATGGCTTTTCGCCCAATGCTTCCAAAAACTCGGTAAAACTTAAAGGGTGCAGGTCTAAAAAATCAACTTTACCGACCGGAAAGGAGGTTTGCCTGTTCAGTGCTACCCCTAACATAGAACCCGCAGAAATGATATGGTATTGAGGCGCATTTTCCTGAAAGTATTTCAGGGATGTCAGTGCACCCGGTGCCTCCTGTATCTCATCCAGAATGATCAAAGTATTACTGGTACCTATAGTTACACCTGTTTCTATTTGCAGGGCAGTTATAATTCGGCGAATATCAAAATCATCGGTAAAAATATTTTTCAACGTTTTATTACTTTCAAAATTAACATAAGCGCATTGAGTGTATTCTTCCCGACCGAAAGTTCTCATCAGCCAAGTTTTGCCCACCTGCCTGGCCCCCCGGATGAGTAGCGGCTTTCGGTTGTCGGACTGTTTCCATTTGACTAATTGCGCTGTTTCTATCCTTTCCATGCCTACTATTTTACTTAAAATGGGATGAGTTTATGTACAAATATACATTATTTCAAATGACTTTGTGTTAAATAAGGCATTTTAACGAATGACTTTGTGTTTAATTGAATATTTTTTGGATTTTTATCATATAACCCCCCGTGTGGATCAAAATCTGACTGTAGGCATTGATCTGGGCCTTAAAATACCTGCTCTCCGCTTGCTGAGACAGCAAATAGACCGGTTAAGTGTATTACAACGCCGGGCCAAAGAACTGTACAAATGCCCCTAGACTTGTGGTGAGTTCCGCAGAATCCGAAATCAGCCTGGCAATGGAGCTGCCTCCAAGAAGGTGGTTACCGATATCAGTGGCCAGGGAATCCTGGGGATAGTTGGCTCCCATGCGGTAGTTTTGCTTAACTGTGATATCACACAGGCTGAAAGGGCAGTAGCAATAGTCATAGCACCCAAATGTGGGGAAACCGGTGGTGCATGAATAAAGAAAGATTTTATTATCAAAATTGAAAAGTACTTTATATTAAAAAGTAAAATGGCAAATAAAATCAGCCCACAGTCCGGATCATTTCTTTCAGGGCAGCCAGGTGCCGATGAAAAGCTTTCTGACCCCTTGTTGTTGCAGTATAAACTGTATTGGTTTTTTTCCGATAAACCCTTTCCGCACGTTGATAAAAGCATGCTCTTCCAGGTTTTTCGGGTGGCTGGCCAGATTACCTTCATTCACCGCGATCAATTCCTTGAGCTCATGGTAATTCAAGTGCGTATTGACCATCAGTACACTCATGATGCCCAGGTGCACCCTACTGTCAAACACCTTGTTCAGATTCTGAATCGGTTTTTTCAGGTCCGTATTTTCTGGTTGAATTAGCCTTTAATTATCTGCTATTTGCAGGAGAATAACGATATTCCAGATTGACGTTCCATATAAGGATTGCAATACCCCAAACCCTATTGCCGAAAGCAACAAGCAGTAACCCGACAGCCACAGACCATTTATCCCGAGTAAGACTTCCCCGTATCCAAGTAATCCAGTCCATGCAGGTGCAAAGGGTCTGGCATTCAACAGGGTCATCCCGTAAATAATAAGGCTCCCCGACAAAATCAAGGTGAACTCCCAGATCAGCAACAGTTTCTCCAGCAGGATTCCGCCTTACAACAAGGGGACAGACATCCTGATCATCAGCCTGTGGGCCGTATCCCCCCAGACGGAAACCCCACAGTGACGACTATTCCTCCAGGTCAGGACGAAACTCAGCATGAATGCTCCTGCGAAAGTAAGGATGGCTTCATTGAACTAGGGATGGACGATAATCTGGCGGAAATCCTGCAAGGTTTCAGTCAGCAATTGCTCGTCCATATTTTTCACTTTGAAACTCAATGTAACTGAATGCCTGGGAATTTTCCAATTGGGTGGCCGGTTTTACTCATTCGGGTCTTCAATACCAGGTCCGGAACTTGATGGAATGAAAGTCTGGCAATCAGTTATCCGGCATAAGAGCTTGCCTGGCACTAAACTCCTGATGCTTTTGTGGCAATCCGATAATGAAGGTGGACCCTTCATCCTCCTTGCTGCGCACGGTGATGAAGCCGTGATGCTTTTCCACAATTTTCTTGCAGATTGACAATCCTACGCCGCTACCCTTGAAATCTTCATAGCTATGCAGCCTTTTGAACACTATAAAGATATCTTCGGCATACCTGGCATCGAACCCGATTCCGTTGTCTGTAACATAAATGATGTCAAATTCGCATCCGTTTCCATTCACTGGCGGCAACTCGATTTGCATATCCCGGGGCAGCATCCGGTCCGTAAATATGCTGATCACCGGCTGATTATTACCTTTTTTGAATTTGATGGCATTACTGATCAGGTTATAGAATAGCTGGGTGATTAGCCCGGGAATAGCCCAGGTAGTCGGCAATATATCAATGTTTATCTTTGCTTCCGCCATTTCAATCTCCATTTCCAATTCAGTGATGGCTTCCTGCACAAGCACATTTAAATCAGTAGGTTTAAAATCCTCCTCATGTATCTCATGTTTGGAGAATCTCAGCAGATCATTGATCAGGGTCTGCATCCTTTCAGAAGAGTTAAATATCTTCTTCAGATACTTATCCGTTTCCCCGTCAATCTCCATTTTCTTCAGGATCTTATCAGTGAAAACCATAATCTTCCTCAGGGGCTCCTGCAGGTCATGGGAAGCCATATAGGCAAACCGGTCAAGTTCCTCATTGACAACCTTCAGGTGATTGATATTTTCCACCAGCTGTTCATTCAACAGTCGGATCTTTTGCTCAGACAGCCTCCTTTCATCAATTTCCTTTTTCAGGCTTTCGTTGGCGGCAATCATTCTTTTCTCATGGGAGGCCAGCTGATGGTTCTTGCGATAAAGCTCTACAAACACACCAACCTTGGCCCTTAATAAAGTGGGATGAACCGGTTTGTATATATAATCAACTCCCCCCATCTGGTATCCCTGGAAAATATATTCCTCATCATGGCTATGCGCAGTAATAAATATGATGGGAATATTCCTCAGTTTATCGCGCTGATAGATCAGGTTTGCCGTTTCATAACCGTTCATATCCGGCATCTGTACATCCATCAGGATCAGGGAAAAATCATGTTCATGCAAAAGTATCCTCAGGGCTGCCCTACCGGAATTGGCTTTGCAGACGTCATAATGATCCTTTTCCAGTAGCGTTTCCATGGAAATGAGATTGTCTTCCCGATCATCTACCACGAGGATCCGGACAACGGAGTCATTTTGTATCTCCTGCTCATCAAATAGTTCCATGATGATTATTTCCTCTAAAAATATTTAATTACAACTTGGTTTACTGTGTTGCTGTTATTAAAAATAATAAAATTTCCTCTGCACACTCGAAGTGTAAGCCTATGTCCTTATAAAAAGGTAGGCAACTTATAAAACAGCATCATTTCTT
>DATLTB010000039.1:0-5499 GCA_035533815.1 Chitinophagaceae bacterium | reverse complement strand
CTGATTAACAGTCAGATGCTCTAACCAACTGAGCTAAAGGGGAATATTTTCCGTTAATACCCAAGTACTTCTGATTCCTTGGATTCCATTAATTCAAAAAATTTCAGATTACTCGATATTTTATCGGGCTGCAAAAATAGGTATTTTTCACTTCAGTCAATAAGGCTATCTACGGAATACATCCCAGATACTTGGCTCCTCAAATCCTATATATATACCATCTTCCCGGGATTCCAGAGGGTAGACGGTCATATAATATCCTTCCCCACTCACATTATATCCATTTTTTATATTATACTTATAGCGGTGCAGGGGGCAAACTACATTCCCTAAAGCATCAATACATCCGTCAGCCAGAATTCCACCCGCATGTGGACACTTATAAGTAAAAGCATATGGAGTTCCATTCCATAATGCCATGCTTATCTTCCGTTTATTTACTTCTAAAATATGGATCTTGTTTCCAGTCATTGATAGTTGAACAGGATCGTCTATTTTATACCATTTATATTTCCTGGCAACCATATTTGCAGGCAATTGATTCTACATTTAATCTTGTATGCCTTTCTGAGGATAAAAAAGGGTTTTATACGGATATCGAATCTGGTAAAATTCTATCACTTTCTCCAAAATAAGTTTTCTCAATACATCCACATTTCGTTTTTCGGTTGCAGAGATGAAAATACAATTCCCTTGTGTTTTGTTTTCCCATGTAGAGACGAGTTGCTGCCAAAGTTCCTGTTTAACCTCATCACTTAACCATTGGTCAAAGGTAACCTGTTCATACCGGTCAATTTTATTAAATAAGAGTAAAGTAGGCTTATCAAATGCATCCATTTCCTGCAGGGTTTTATTCACTACCTCGATCTGGTCTTCGAACTGCGGATGAGATAAATCCACCACATGCAATAAAATATCGCTTTCCCGGACTTCATCCAGGGTCGACTTGAAACTTTCAATCAAGTGATGGGGTAGCTTGCGGATGAATCCAACCGTATCGCTGAGCAAAAAAGGGGTCCCTTCGAAAACCACTTTTCGGGTGGTTGTATCCAGCGTGGCAAATAGTTTGTTTTCTGCGAAAATTTCACTCTTGCTTAGCACATTCATCAAGGTAGATTTACCCACATTGGTATAGCCAACCAGGGCTACCCTTATTAATTCACCCCGGTTTTTACGCTGTGTAATGGATTGCCGGTCAATTTCCCTGAGCCGTTTACTTAACAGGGATATCTTATCCTTGACGATCCGGCGGTCCGTTTCAATTTCAGTTTCACCGGGACCCCGCATGCCAATACCCCCTTTTTGCCGCTCCAGATGAGTCCACATCCCTTTAAGCCGGGGCAACAGATATTGATACTGGGCGAGCTCGACCTGCGTCTTTGCCTGGCCTGTCTTGGCTCTTCTGGCGAAAATATCCAATATCAGGTCGCTTCTGTCAAGGGTTTTAACCCCGAGCTCCTTTTCAATATTACTGATTTGGGTACCAGTTAGCTCGTCATCAAAGATCACCACCGAAATATCCCGGTGTTCAATATACTCCTTGATCTCCTGCAGCTTACCTTTGCCTACAAAGGTCCTGCCATCCGGATGGGGGATTTTTTGAATGAATTTTCGGGCAGTCTGGGCCCCTGCAGTCAGTGCCAGGAATGATAATTCATCGAGGTATTCCTGCAATTGGATTTCAGTCTGTTTCTCGGTAACGATACCCACTAGTACAGCCCTTTCCTCCTGATCCCCCAATTTCTTTTTCTCAATCAATCCAATGGTATTTATCCAAATTTAATCATTATAACTTAAAGGGTAGATGAACTTTTCCATCACCTATCAGGGGCAGGGTGCCACTAATTTTTCCTTACCTTTAATGCTTAAATTTTCCCGGTTTATGCGGCTGAAGGTCTTCCTGCTTAGTACTTGCTTATTCTTTTCAAATTTTCTGGACGCCCAGAACCTGATGACACCTGAACAACTGCTTCAGCTGGGACGGGTCAGCGGAGTAATGGTTACACCGGATGGCAATCAGGTTATTTACCGAGTCAGTAAATATGATATTTCAGCTAATAAAACCACCTCAACCCTTTTTTCCATTCCCATTACCGGAGGGACCGCAAGAACCATCCCGGGTATCCCGGGGGATGCCTCTTTAATTCAGGCACTCCCTGCAGGTAACTGGGGGTTCGGATACCAAAAACAGTGGTGGGAAACCAGTCCAGGCAGCAGCAAAGCGATCCAGCTCACTCATCTGGAAAAAGGAATGCATCATATCCGGCTTAGTCCGGATGGAAAGTATATCCTTTTTTCCCACAGTACCCAGGAAGTTAAAGTAAAGGGCAGTGATATATATCCTCAGTTCCCCAAAGCCGATGTATACATATATAACCATCTGAATTACAGGCATTGGGATAAATGGTTTACCGGGAAGGTCTCCCATGTATATTATGCCACCTATGACACCGGCCAGGTAGGAATGCCTGTGGACATCATGAAAGGAGAACCCTATGACTGTCCGCAGAAACCATTCGGTGGAGCGGAAGATTTCATCTGGAGTCCAGATGGAAAGTTCATAGTTTATGTATGCAAGAAAAAATTCGGGAAAGCATATGCTCTCAGCACCAATACCGATATTTATTTCTATAGCCTGGAAACCGGCAAGACTACAGATTTCACCAGCGGCATGATGGGGTATGATATGGCTCCTGCCTTCAGTCCTGATGGGAACATGCTGGCATGGACCAGTATGAAGACCGAAGGTTATGAATCCGATAAGAATGATATCATACTCTGCAACCTGAAAACAAAAAAGAAATACAACCTCACCCGGGGCTGGGATGGGACTGTAAATGATTTCACCTGGAGCAAAGATGGAAAATCCCTGTTTTTCACAGCAGCAACTAACGGAACGATTCAACTATTCAGCATCACCCTTGGGGAGGATATGAAAGGAAACCATATACACCAACTGACCCATGGGGTATTTGATGTCAATACGGTGGTCGGTCAGTCCGGCAATACCCTGGTCTTGGACCGGACGGATATGAACCATGCAGCTGAACTTTTTACCCTAAGTATGGCTGATGACAGCATGACCCAGCTGACCAGCGTGAATAGCCAAGTCTATTCCCACCTTTCTCTTAGCAGGGTGGAAAAAAGATGGATCCGCACCACTGATCATAAAAAGGAACTGGTCTGGGTGATCTATCCGCCGGATTTTGACTCCACCCGGAAATATCCGACGTTGTTGTATTGTGAAGGCGGCCCCCAGTCCCCTTTAACCCAATATTATTCATTTCGCTGGAACTTCCAGCTGATAGCTGCCAATGGATATATCATTGTAGCCCCCAACCGTCGCGGAATGCCCGGATTTGGGGTGAAATGGAACGAGGAAATCAGCCGGGACTTCGGAGGTCAGGCCATGAAGGATTACTTATCGGCTATTGATTCCATGGCTAAACTGCCTTTCGTGGATAAATCCAGGCTGGGATGTATCGGAGCCAGCTATGGAGGGTATTCGGTTTATCTGCTTGAGGGGATGAACAATGGACGATTCAGGACATTTATAGCCCATGATGGCATGTTTGACACCCAAAGCTGGTACGGGACTACTGATGAGATGTGGTTTGCCAACCATGACCTCGGGTTGCCTTATGGAAAAGATCAATACCTGAAAAGCTATACCCAGTTCAACCCCCTAACCTACGTGGATAAATGGACTGCCCCCATACTCATCGTACAAGGCGGTATTGACTACCGGGTGCCTGTGGAACAAGGTCTGGAGGCATTCAAAGCTACCCAGATGCTGGGAATTAAAAGCAGACTCCTTTATTTCCCTGAAGAAGACCACTGGGTCCTGCAAGGACAGGATGCCCTGGTCTGGCAGCATGAGTTCTTCCGTTGGCTCCGCGAAACCCTGAACAGGCAATCATTTCAACCAGTTAAATAAGATCCGTCACCATGTACCAGTACCTATTGATGGATAAACGGGACCGGGTGTCGACCATCACCCTTAACCGGCCTGAAGTATACAATGCTTTCAATGATGAACTGACTTATGAATTGCAGGATGCCCTAAAACAGGTGACAAAAGATGAAGAGGTACGGGTGCTTATCCTGACAGGCAGCGGTAAAGCTTTTTGCAGTGGACAGGACCTGAAAGCAGCGATAGCCCAGGGTAAAAGGAACTTTGAAGAGTCTGTCAGGAAAAGATACAATCCAATCATTCTTGCTATTACCGGGATGCCCAAACCTGTCATCTGCAAGCTCAACGGGGTGGCCGCCGGAGCCGGTTGCTCCCTGGCCCTGGCCTGCGATATGATCATTGCTGCTGATACAGCCATGCTGACGGAGGGCTTTATACATATTGGTCTGGTTGTCGATTCGGGATCTGCTTATTTCCTGCCCCGGACGGTAGGTTACCGTAAAGCTTTCGAACTCGCTTCCAAAGGCAGTAAAATATCAGCTTCAGAAGCCCTTCAATTAGGGCTGGTAGATAAAGTAGTCAGTCCGGAAGAACTGGATGCTGCGGTCAGCAGCGAAACGGATTACTATGTTTCCGCACCGGCAAAAGCGATCGGCCTGCTGAAAAAAATGTTGCGTAAAGGAATGGTAAGCGATTTGGACACTATGCTGGATTATGAAGCCTGGATGCAGCAGATTGCCGGAAATTCGTCCGACCATAAGGAAGGGGTCAGCGCCTTTCTGGAAAAACGCAGACCGGATTTTCAGGGTAAATGAAATCAATCCTTCTGGACCGGGGCCTCAAAGATGAAGAAAGCTGCAAACCAGGAATTGCTGGAGCACCCTGGAAGGTGTCAAATGGTCTTCAGTAATACATTTGATCTTTTTAAAGAATTTTTGAATCATTCCGCTCAGTTTTTCCTGCGAATAACGTTCTACAGGCAATCCACTGCATTGATCCGGTCCATTGATGGCAAAAGTGGATAGCACCAGGTAACCTTGACCCGCAATTGCGCGATTGGCAATCTCCAGATAATGATTTTTCTCCTGATCATCCACCAGAAAGTGGAAAGTAGCCCGATCATGCCAGAGGATATATTTTTCTGGAGGCTTAAAATCTAGGATATCGTTTACAATCCATTTCACCTTATCCCCCATGGGGCCGATTCGTTTTTTAGCCCGGTCAATGACTGTGGAAGAAATATCCAGTACGGTAATATTGGTATACCCCTGATGCAATAAACTTTCCGTCAGCTGGCAATCCCCCCCTCCCACATCAATTATTGCTGAATGAAGAGGTAGATGGAACTTTTCAATGATTGAAAATGAAGCAGCTGGGAAGGGTTCATACCAGCTTACCTCTTTCATCGGTTTATTCCGATATACTTTCTCCCAATGCTGCTCCCGTGTAATTTCCTTTTGGTCCTTCATCTGAAAAGAGATTATTTAACCTGACGTGCCTTCTGGACAGGCGGACATGGCACACTGCCATAACTGCAAAATACACAGCAATCACCGGGTTGTGGTTTTAATATGGTATTACAGGAG
>DATLTB010000038.1:0-39534 GCA_035533815.1 Chitinophagaceae bacterium | reverse complement strand
GGGAGAAGGAATTTTAATCCCATCGGAAGTAATCACAAAATCCTTTAGTCCAAGATCGATCCCCAAGGTATTTCCCTCTTCAATCATTGGTTTCACGGGAAGTTTTAGTTCCCTATCCACTAAGATAGAAGCGAAGTATTTTCCCGTTGGGGTAATACTAATGGTTACTGTTTTTATCTTACCCTCAAACCTACGGGATAAGACTATGGGAATATCCACCATTTTCGGGATGGTTAAGGTAGATTTATCCCAATTAATTTCCCTCTTATTACAAGGACACTGAAAAGACTGATGTCCTCCCCGTTTTTTATAGTTGGGAAATCCCCCTCCCCTAAAGAAATGCTGATAAGCTTTGTCCATATTCAATATGGCAGCATTAAGCGATTGACTATCCGGTTCTGCTAACCAGGGAAATACCTGTTTGGTTTCTGATACTTGTTTCATCAGATCATATGCCCTTATGACCCGTTTCGTTTCCCATAGCCATCTCCGTAAATACAAGGAGGCATTATATACATATCGGACACACCCAAAGGTTTTGTTGATAAGAATCTTCTGGTCCTTAGTTGGATAAATTCGATATTTGTATGCTTTAAGCATGGACAAAATTACTGGATTGGTCCCAATAGTATATAGGTGACTAACCTTATTTTAATCTCCGCCTACCTGTTTTTTATATATTCCTCAATTTTTTTAACTGCATGATGATAAGAGGCTTTCAGCGCTCCCTGCGATGTTTCCAGGACCCGGCTCATTTCCTCATAGGGCATTTCATCATAGTACCGCAGATGAAATACTGCCCGCTGCTTTTCCGGCAAGGTAAGTATGGCCTGTTGCAGTTTCCATTCCAATTTGGTGCCATCGAAATGCTTATCTGCGGTCAGTTTGTTGCTCAGCTCCCCTTCCAGGTCTGAAAGGGAAACCGAGGATCTCCTTTTTGCCTGTTCCAGGAAGGTGAGGGATTCATTGGTGGCGATCCGGTAAAGCCAGGTATACAACTGGGAGTCTTCCCGGAAGCTGGCCAGGTTATTCCAGACCTTGATGAACATGTTCTGCAGCACGTCATTGGCATCTTCATGGCTCACTACCATCCTGCGGATATGCCAATACAACCTTTCCTGGTATTTTTTTATGATCAGGGTAAATCCCTTTTCCCGGGAAGCCGGGTCACGGTATATTTCCAGCAACTCCTTATCTTCCTGGGATACAGACATAATGGCCTTCCGCCCTCCGGGATATCCGCTTACAATATCGCAAGTTTTGCCAGGATATCCAAATGGGGGAAGTTGGGCCAAGATAGGGTGATTTGGAGAAATGCAGCGGAATTGATATCCTTCATTTCCTAAAAAAAGGAAATTCCAGATCAGACAGGACCTGGAATTTCCCCCCTAAATGAATTACCTATAATGATAAACCAGTACTTGGACGCTGCATGCAGGCAAAGGTTTAAAAATTAACCCGGCATTCCTGAAATTTTTCCTCAAGGGGTTAATGATTATATAAAATATTAATAATCAGTTATTTGAAAAAGGCAAGGAATAAATGCTTTCTATCGTAATCTGGTTTTCTTATCTTTGAAATGAGGCCTGCATATTATTTTAAAGTCAAGCTTAAACCAGTGCTGTATCAAATTATTTTTTCTTAATCCGCGATTTATCCCTTCATTTTTGCCCAAACCTGGTATCCCGGGAGTGAAAAAAGGATGGTCCGCTGTTCCGGTCCTGATCATGTGGGTAGTCTTTTTTCTGCCGACCCATCCTTCGGGAGCACAGGACCGGCTTACCGGCTGGCCATTTGATACCCGATCCGTAGTCATGGCCACCCATGGCATGGCCTGTACCAGCAATCCCCTGGCTACTATGGCCGCCATTGATATCCTGAGAAAGGGCGGCAATGCAGTGGATGCCGCAATCGGAGCCAATGCAGTCCTGGGAGTAACTGATCCGGAAATGAATGGGGTTGGGGGTGACCTGTTTGCCATAGTATACAATGCAAAAACCCGCCGATTATACGGGCTTAATGCATCAGGCCCTTCACCCCGTAATCTGACCCTGGCCGATTTCAAAGAAAAAGGGTTGAAATATATCCCTACTTCCGGACCCCTGCCGGTCTCGGTACCAGGTTGTGTGGATGGTTGGTTTACCCTGCATGGCAGGTTTGGCAAGCTCCCGATGTCCGTGGTCCTGGCGCCGGCCATCGGGTATGCCCGGGATGGTCATCCGATGGAAGATGAACCGGCTTTTTACTGGAAAGAATTGCAAAAGCGTTTTGCTGCTTTCCCCAATGTGGCTAAAACCTACCTGCCGGGAGGGAAGGCACCCGGATGGGGCGAAATGTTCCGCAACCCATATCTCGCCCGCACCCTCCAGAGAATTGCCAATGGGGGCAGGGATTCATTTTATCGCGGGCAGATAGCCCATACCATAGCGGATTTCATCCAAAAGCAAGGAGGGTACCTGTCCTATAATGACCTGGCTACCTATCATAGCCAGTGGGTGCAGCCAGTATCTTCCACCTACCGGGGTTACCGGATCTGGGAACTTCCGCCTAACGGGCAGGGTATTGCGGTGCTGCAAATGCTGAATATCCTGGAAGGATATGATTTCAGCAAGATTCCATTTGGAAGTGCTGAGCATATCCACCTGTTTGTGGAAGCTAAAAAGCTGGTATATGAAGACCGGGCTAAATATTATGCAGACCCGGATTTCGCCAGGGTGCCGGTCAGTCAGCTGATTTCAAAAGCCTATGCAGCCCAGAGACGAAAGCTGATCAGCATGGATACGGCCATGGTAGACTATTCAGCTGGATCGGATTCCATGCTCAATAACGGGGAAACAGTTTACCTGACAGTAGCCGATGACTCAGGTAATATGGTTTCGCTCATCCAGAGCAATTTCTATGCCTGGGGATCCGGGATGGTCCCTGATGGACTGGGATTCATATTACAGAACAGGGGGAATTTATTTACCCTTCACAAGGGACAGAACAATACCTATGCTCCCCATAAACGACCTTTTAACACCATCATCCCTGCCTTTGTGACCAAGGATAAATTACCCTATATGAGCTTCGGGGTCATGGGTGGGAGTTTCCAGCCCATGGGACAGGTGGAGGTCCTGATGAATATGATCGATTTCCACATGAATATACAGGAGGCCGGGGATGCTCCGCGCATTGATCATCATGGGTCTTCGCAGCCCACCGGCTTCCCCAGACAGGGGGGAGGGGAGATATTACTGGAATCCGGATTTCCGTTCTCCAGCATCAGAAAACTGATGCAGATGGGCTATCAGGTAGGCTTTGAACCTCCGGGAAATTACGGAGGTTACCAGGCGATCAGGTACGATCCGGTCAATAAGGTATATTACGGTGCCTCCGATCCGCGTAAGGACGGAATGGCCGCCGGATACTGACCCGGATTTAATCATTACACATGGATAATCCCAAGGACCTTTTACTGGCCATTTTGATCGATGCAGACAACATCCCCAGCAGCTATATCAATGGCATTATGGAAGAAGTGGCCAAATACGGTACACCTACATTCAAACGAATTTATGGGGACTGGACCCGGCCTAACCTGACGGGGTGGAAACCCGTGCTGCTGGAACATGCATTCACCCCCATTCAGCAATACAGCTATACATCGGGAAAAAATGCCACTGATTCCGCCATGATCATTGATGCCATGGATATCTTATATACCGGAAGGGTGAACGGGTTTTGCCTGGTCTCCAGTGACAGCGATTTCACCCGGCTGGCTGTCCGGCTCCGCGAAGCTGGAATGAAGGTGTTCGGTCTGGGGGAGAAGAAAACCCCCAGCCCATTCCGGGCGGCCTGTGAAAAGTTCATATATATTGAGATCCTGATTGGGGAGGAACGGGAACCCAGATCCCTGAAGGGACCAAAAACCAGGGGAAGGCCTGAAACCATTGACACCGCGGATAAGAAACTGGTCAATCTCCTGTCCGCCAGCATCAGTGACCTGGCTGATGAAAATGGATGGGCATTCCTTGGTGAACTCGGAAACCTGCTGATCAAAAAGCAACCTGATTTCGATCCCCGCAACTATGGATTTAAGAAGTTGCTCCTGCTCATCAGAAGTTTGAGCCAGTATGAGGTGGATGAACGGGATACGGGAATCAGGAACTCCAAAAATGTATATGTACGGATCAAGTGAACGGATACCTGAGCTAAAGTTTTTCTCCTATTGTTAATATGTGCTTCCGATGGCCGAAAGAAAGATTGGCATGGTCCTTTTTGACGGATTCACCGCTCAGGATTTCATCGGACCGTACGAGGTTTTTTCGCGTGTTCCCGGCTGGAAAATAGCCATCATCGCTAAAATGAAGGGCTTGATCGAAGCCGAAGGAGGGTTAAAAATAGCGGCAACTGATTCAATATCCGAAGATCCGGAAATGGACATTCTTTTCCTGCCCGGAGGCAGTGGGATCAATGACCTGCTCAAGGATTCCTCTTTTCTGGAATTCATTCGGGGGAAAGGAATCCGGGCTGAATATGTGACTTCGGTATGCACCGGATCCCTGGTCCTGGCAGCGGCGGGCTTGCTGGATGGGTTCAGGGCGACCTCTCACTGGCGCTCGCTTCCATTACTTAAATTGTTCGGCGTGGACGTTTCTGCGGACCGGGTGGTAGCTGATCGCAACCGGGTTACGGGAGGCGGGGTGACGGCCGGTATTGATTTTGCCCTTTACCTGGTGTGTTTGCTGGAAGGAGAAATCCTGGCTCGCCAGATTGAACTCGGGCTGGAATATAATCCAGCTCCGCCTTTGAGATGCGGACATCCTGATATTGCTGACCGGCAAACCATTGAACGGGAGATCAGCAGGACTTCAGGAATATATAAAGAGCGGGAGCGGATCATCCGCGGACTTATCTCCCGGGGAAAATGAGGATGCCTTTTCAGTTCCGGGGATCAGGGCATTTGCAGGAAAGGGGATTGGGAATCACCGGACAGATCCTGAAAGTCAAGGGACTGCAGGATTCATCAAGCGGCCGGTTCTGTCGATTGGCAATGTCTTTTAATCACCGGGAATGGTTACCGCATCCAGGACCATCCAACTCAAAAACCTGCTCAGGGGAGCAAATATTCCGTTAATTTTGAATTTTAAACCATCCGGCACATGGATATCCAGGCAGGCCCGCTGCTCAGTCAGATCAATGACCCGGCTGACCTGAGAACCCTCAGCAGGGAACAGCTGAATCAGCTTTGCGATGAACTGCGTCAGTATATCATTGATGTAGTCAGTGTGCATGGGGGACATTTTGCGGCCAGTCTCGGAGTGGTTGAACTGACGGTGGCCCTTCATTATGTCTTCCAGACCCCGAAGGACAAGCTGGTCTGGGATGTGGGTCACCAGGCTTACGGCCATAAGATCCTGACCGGACGCAGGGGCTTGTTTCATGGTATCCGTAAATACGGAGGCTTGAGTGGCTTCCCGAAAAGAAGCGAAAGTGAATATGATACTTTCGGAGTGGGTCATTCCTCGACTTCCATTTCTGCCGCCCTGGGCATGGCGCTGGCTTCCGCAACCAAGGGAGATACCCAGACCCATCACATCGCCGTGATCGGCGACGGAGCCATGACCGCCGGAATCGCCTTCGAGGCGCTTAATCATGCCGGAGTTTCCAATGCCAATCTGCTCATCATCCTGAACGACAACGGCATGTCCATTGATCCCAATGTGGGAGCCCTGAAGGAATACCTGACGGATATATCCACCTCCTATACCTATAATAAACTGAGGGATGATCTTTGGAATCTGCTGGGAAAACTGCCCCATAGCAGATTTTCCAGGGAAATGGTTTCCAAGCTGGAAGCCAGTATGAAGGGCATGGTGACCAGATCAAGCAACCTGTTTGAGGCCCTGAACCTGCGGTACTTCGGAACCATTGACGGACATAATGTACAAAAGCTGGTCGATACCCTTCAGGATCTCAGGCATATTCAGGGGCCTAAACTCCTCCATATCCTGACCACCAAAGGAAAGGGGTATGCCCTTGCAGAAAAGGACCAGACCAAATGGCACGCTCCGGGATTATTTGACAAGCTGACTGGCGAGATCCGTAAAAAACAGGTCGAAGGACCCCAGCCCCCCAAATACCAGGATGTGTTCGGGTATACTATCCTGGAACTCGCGGAAAAAAATGACCGGATCATGGGCATTACGCCCGCTATGCCATCGGGATCTTCCCTGAAATTCATGATGGACCGGATGCCGGGCCGAGCCCTGGATGTGGGCATTTGCGAACAGCATGCCGTTACCCTTAGCGCAGGACTGGCCACACAGGGACTTATCGTGTACTGTAATATTTACTCCACATTTATTCAGCGGGCTTATGATCAGGTAATCCATGATGTGGCTATCCAGGACCTGCCGGTGATTTTCTGCCTGGACAGGGGCGGCCTGGTCGGTGAGGATGGACCCACCCATCACGGAGCCTATGATATCGCCTTCATGCGTTGCCTCCCCAATATGATCGTCAGCGCTCCCATGAATGAAGAGGAGCTGCGGAACCTGATGTATACTGCCCAGCTGCCCTCCAGCAAACATCCTTTTGTCATCCGGTACCCAAGGGGGGAAGGCGTGCTGACAGACTGGCGCCGGCCATTCCAGAAGATCCGGATTGGTACCGGAAGAAAAATTGCCGCAGGGAGGGAGCTGGCCATACTTTCCTACGGACATCCCGGGAACACGGTGACAGAAGCCAGGCGCCGGCTAATCACGGACGGGATTTCACCCGCGCATTTCGATATGCGGTTTGTCAAGCCCCTGGATGAAAAACTGCTCCATGAAATTTTCAGGTCATTTGACCGCATCATCACCGTGGAGGACGGCTGCATTACCGGAGGCTTCGGGTCTGCCATCCTGGAATTTATGGCCATGCACGGGTATAATGCCCGGGTCCGGATACTGGGTATCCCGGACCGGGTGATTGAGCATGGCAAACCGGCAGAACTCCAGAAAGAATGCGGATTTGATGCAGAGGGGATCATCAGCACCGTCATGGAAATGCTGAAAGATCAGATTACGGTCAAGGATGCACAGTAATATAAAATCTTCCCGTCAATCCGGAATCCGCTCATGCATATGCTTTTCATCCCTTCCATTCCGGTTTTCATCTTTGCCGCCCTGATCCTGAATCTCAGTCCTGGACCGGACATGATTTATGTGGCTACCCGGAGCGCTTCCCAGGGATTGCGGGGAGGTGTTATCTCCGCAGCCGGTATTTTTTCCGGATGCCTGGTACATATTACCCTGGCTATTTTCGGACTTTCCATCATTCTGCAAAAGTCAGCGATGGCATTCAGGATGATCAAATATGGTGGCGCAGCCTACCTGATCTATCTGGGGGTGGCCTCCATAATCCGGAATAAAGAAATCCCAGGGTTTACCGGAGTAGGGAAAAACATAAAGATTTCCCGGCTTTACTTTCAAAGTGTGATGACCAATGTACTCAATCCGAAAGTGGCTGTGTTCTTCCTCGCATTCCTTCCCCAGTTCGTACATCCCGAGGGAGGTAATATCAGGATGCAGATCCTGGGGCTGGGATTATATTTCGATATTCAGGGCACCCTGATCCTTTTGCTGTTGGCTGTCCTCACCAGCCGCCTGGGCAATAAACTGCTTCGGAACCCAAGGGCCCTTAGACCTGTCCGCAGAATCAGCGGAAGTATCCTGATTGCCCTGGGTATTCGACTGGCTTTGCTGAACAATAAATAACATTATCGTTAATTTTACCAGATGCCCGGTTACCTGGATCTCGTTATCCGCCGGATTATCCGGGAAACTCACCGGGCTTCCACCTTAATCCTGGAGCCGTCCGGTCAACAGGAAGTGAATTACCGGTCGGGGCAGTTCCTCACCTTGCTATTTTCATTACACGG
This sequence comes from Chitinophagaceae bacterium, assembly GCA_035533815.1. GTDB lineage: Bacteria > Bacteroidota > Bacteroidia > Chitinophagales > Chitinophagaceae > JANWKA01. The sequence goes on along the minus strand of DATLTB010000038.1, from coordinate 31,625 downwards.
AACCGAAATCCGGAGATCTTTTTCGCTTAGTTCCTCCCCGCTATGGGATGAGCCCCTGTCCATTACCATCGGCCGTAAAATTAACGGGGAAATTTCCAGGTATATCCTGGATCGGCTTCGGCAGGGAGACCGGCTCAGGTCCCTTCAGCCTGCCGGTCTTTTCACCCTGGACAGCTTTGGTAACCAGCCGCGGGATATTTTCCTGTTTGGTGCAGGCAGCGGGATAGTGCCCCTGTATTCTCATTTGAAAACCCTGCTCAGGACCGAACCCCAAAGCCGGATCATCCTGATCTACAGCAATAGCCATCAACGCTCAGTGATCTTTTTGAATCAGCTCCGGGAACTGGAAAAAGGATTTGGGACCCGTTTCCGCTGTTTGCATATTCTCAGCCAACCTCCAAAAGATATGGAGGTTATCGGGGGACACCTGAATAACGGCCTGGTGGAACAACTGGTCACCGGGAACATGCATTTCGAAACCCAAAGGGCTGTTTTCCTGGTATGCGGACCAAGCGCATATATGCGCATGGTACAACTAACCCTCCGGTACATGGGATTTGCGAGGGACCGCATCCGGAAGGAAAACTTCGTGGTAGAGCCCCTCCCACTGCCCCCGGCAACCAGGGCGCTGCCCGCTACGGTCAGGATCATTTCCGGACATGAGGTGGGTATGCTTACCGTTCCTCCGCATACCACTATTCTCCAGGCTGCCCTGGACCAGGGCATCCCGATTCCCTATAGTTGCCGGGGTGGAGTATGTTCCACCTGCATATGCAGGCTGCTTCATGGCAGGATCCTGATGACGGTCAATGAAGTCCTGACCGATAAGGACCGGGAGCAAGGATGGATCCTCACATGCACCGGATATCCGCTGGATAATGAGGTTGTGCTGGAATTGGCGGATGAGCAGTATTTTCCCGGGTAATGAAGTAAAAAATCTAATGGGAGGGTATCCGGAGTTTCCTGCCCCTGGTACCTTTTCAATTTGAGGACCGGGCCCACATGTGGGAGCTGGTGCCACCCTCCACCCGGAACTAATCGAAAAGATCACTCCTTTGCGGGGATTGAGGTTGCAAAGAGGGATTTTCTGCCCGTGATAAAAAGGACCTGCCCGGTTGTTCCGGCTATGACCAGGGTGGAGGGGCGCTCCGGGGTATGAATCAAACCGATCAGTTTTCCCGCGGGGCTATAAATCCAAACTTCTCCGTCGGCGATATAAACCCGGCCCTGCCGGTCGGGAACCGAACTGAACTCCCCGTTTTCGGCAAAATACTTCAGGTGGGTAACATAACCCCGGGAATCGACCGACAGCGCTACCGTTCTCTTGTTATATTCATCAGAGATGTAGAGTGGTTTTCCTGGAACCCCCCCGGCCAGCGCAGCCGCTCTTGCCAGGTCATACACCACCGGAATGATGGTCCTTCCGTCCGGGGCTACAAAACATTCTTTGGGTCTGGCAACGGTAATGGCATTGAAATCATGGAAATCCCTCCAGCGGTTTGCAGGATACAGGACTTTATAGATGGGATTGATGCTGCCCATGGGCACCGTGTCCAGCAGACGGATGGTCTCATCCGGGTTGTGCGGGTCAATGGAATATACCCAGGTGGCGAATCCCGAATTGCCCCAGCCGCTGAATGATGTGCCGGCTGCATCTGGAGGATTTGTAAATATCTCAGCCTTACCGTGCCGGAGATACCCTGGTTTGGGGGTGTATTTAAATACCACCAGAAGATGATCCTGCTTATCGCAGGCCAGGGAAAGAGGCTCCCAGGGGTAATCAGCCAGCAGGCTCATGGACCTTTTCTCAGGGGACCATTTGTAGATGCGCTTTTTTCGGGAATCGCAGAAATAGATATTTCCTTTACTGTCTTTGCAGATCCCTTCCGCAAATTCAAACCCGGTAGCCAGCAATTGTACTTTTCCCGGTGAACTGTCCGGTATCGGCGTTTGGGTGGGATTGGGACCAATATACAGGCGTGTGAATTCCCAGGGCCGCACCTCCTTTCCGGAGTTGATATCATAAAAAGGATTGTCCGTGGTATACTTGATCTGGCTATAATTATGGACATTCAGGAACTCAATATCCGTTGATCCCCAGTTCCGGATGGAATAGGGGTAGGGCCTGTTGATCCGGATCACCCTGAACATATACAGGTTGGCAAATTCCATATGGCTGCATTGCTCCAGTTCCATCGGCTGGCATTCAGAACTCTCCCTGCTTTCTTCCTCGAGCTGAAGCGCGTCCACTGTCCAGTTAGACACATGATTGAACCGGATCTCATTGCGGACATGATGTTCTACAGACAGGCCGTAGATATGGCCCACCGTTGAAGTATTGGAAATATATACTCCCGAAGTGGCAAACGTGTTCGCAGTCCAGATATTCTTAAACACCCCTCCACCGCCATCGGTGATCCACAGGCTCCAGTACTGGGTATCCCACAGACGTCTTTCTTCATTCCCGTAAATGGACCTGTTACCCTTTTTATGGCCCCGCTGTGGTTTGTACATGTTGCCATGACCTCCGATGAATTTCACATCATTGAGGTAGGATCCCCTGCCTGCCATCCATTTGCAGGCCACCGCCCTGGGATTACTTGCCCCGGTGGATAACCCGATCCCGCTTAGGATATTCTTCCCTCCCCTGGGAGCAACCAGCATGGGCCTGGGGCCTCCGAAACCTCCAAATGCCTCAGCGTTTTCCGCAAGCCGGAACTGGGTGGCGATGGGGCTAAGGCCGATCAGCGCCGTATTGGGCTTCAGGCGAATCGGTTTACTGATCCGGTACCAGCCCTGCGGAACATAGATCGCCGGGTACTTTTCCACGGCAGCCTGAATCGCCCTGGTATCGTCTGTGTGTCCATCTCCACGGGCTCCGAGGGATTTCAGGTTCACCCAGGTTTCCATGGGTGGAAGTTGCGGAATATCTGAATTGAAGGGTGGAGGGAAAGATTTTATAGGCTGAACATCAAACCTGGTCCGGTATTCAGGATCCGCCTCCAGGCTGTCCATCTGAGTGCCGTCGATCAGCTCCTTTACCCGGTACATGGGTCCTGGGCCCCGCAGGATCCGTCCGCTGATCCGGTAACTGGCCAGTTCGGGTGTATTGCGGCAATACACATTTCTGATGCTGATCTGGGTATTGGCATTCCCTTCGTTGCTGATGGTCAGCGCCGGTCCGCTGATATTTTCAAACCTGCAATCCTGCATGAACAGTTTCTCCCAGAATCCTGCATCGATCCGGATCACTTCAGGGTCATTGCGCACCCACATCCGGACAATGGTCAGACCGGCTTCCTGGGTCCTGATCGCCGCCTTCCTTTGCCCTTCGAAATAGGTATCGAGCATCATAAAAGGCCAGCCCGGAGAAGTTTTGGTGGTATAAATTCCATAATCCCCCCCGAAAAACCTGACTCCTTCCATTTCATTGCCCACATCAAAAATTCCGGCCTTTCCGCTGCCGATCATAATATCGGAATGGGCAATAAAGCTATGTTGGGCAAAATGGGTGCGAAGGGCGACCGCATCCGGGTTGCCATCGCCGATTTTCAGGTTGACATTCGACAGCGCACTGTAAAAGGTGGATGCCCCGGCGTCATGGACAGGTTCTCCGGCACGGGCGGTATCCGAAGTGAACCATAACATGTAATGTGCCCTCCCCTTATCCGTACTGTCCGCAGTCTGGTATTTTGGAGAATGATCTGCCAGGATGATAAGGGGACGTTTTTTTCCATAGCCGATCAACCGAACCGCAGTAGGGATAAAGATGGTCTTACTGATCAGGTATTTGCCATCTGGGATGAACAGTATTCCGAAATTATCAGTGGATTTCACCAGGTTGACCGCCCGCTGTAACGCGTCAGACACGTCCATCGTCCCGTCCGCCCTGATCCCAAACCGGTCCGGCGTAAAATAGATAGCCGAGGAGTCCTCCATCCGTAACGGATAGCATGAAGGGGCTTCTCCGGGGGGAGGCGGGGAACCAACCTGTCCAGCGGCGGATCCGCAGATCAACGCACCGGAGAGGATGAGGAGGATGGGCTTTTTGATTTGTACCGACATGGGAGGGTCAGTTTAAAAAAATCGGGAATGAACAAAAGTGAATAAAATCCGGCTGATCCTGATGGGATTGGGTGAATAAATGAAACAAATACCCCCGGAGCAACGGACATTGAGAGCGGCAACCCCGGGTCCCAAACGGACTAAACAGCAGGTCCGTGAATAATATCCCTGCTCCTTCACAGGTCATCTGGCAGAAGGAGGGATTTCCCACTTAACAGTATAAACTGAGGAATCTCGGCATTTACGGAGATGCGGAGATTTGAATTTTTCCCGTCCTGGAACCTCTTCACCGGGAACAAAGGATTACAACCATTTCCCCAGGAAATGATTGAATTCATTTTTCAGTTCATGGAACAGCTTGTTAAAAATTTCCACCCGGTCACGCAATACCGCATGCTCATCTTCCAGCTCAGGACCGTAAAAGACCGGCACCTGCAGGACGGCTGTCCGCAGGTTGCGGTTGGCCTGTTTCAGGTCATGAAAAAGTTCATCTGCCACTTCATGCTGCCGTAAAAAAAGATTCTGAAAATGCTCCACCTGAACCATCACTTCCTTGGAAGTATTTTTTCCGGATATTTCCACCAGTCTTTCCTTGAGGATACGGACATCCTTCCTGACGAAGTCTACATCCACTTTCCAGCTTTCAATGTCGTGGTGCAGGGAAGAGATATGCTGCTGTGCTTCCATATTTATAGGTTGAATAGTTAAAGATATTTACCTACAATATACGGGTAAAATCGGAAAAAATCCAGCTTCCGGTCCGGGAAAAATGTATGCCAAATCAATGCATGGGTAAATCCATGAGTAAAATATCGGCTTGTTCCAGGGATTGTATTTCCGCAGCAGATTCCAGATCCTGCAAGCCGAGACCATCCCTCCGTTCCAGTATTTCACCGGAACAGGTTATTTTACCTTCCATGACGAAAAGGTATATGCCGTTATCCTTCCGGCGGGTATCCCAGGTTAATTTGCTGCCTGCCTTGAGCCTGGAGAGTGAAAACCAGGCATCCTGATGTATCGAAAGGGCCGAGTCATCTTTTCCGGGAGAAACCACCGTCTGCCAGGTATTGATCCTTTCTTCCAGGGGGAAATTCCGCTGGTCATACCGGGGAGTGATATTGCGGGCTTTGGGGAATACCCAGATCTGGAGCAGCTGTACCGGGTCAGCAGGGGAAGCGTTGAATTCCGAATGGGTGATTCCGGTCCCGGCACTCATGATCTGGACATCGCCGCTCCGGATAATGCCATGCCTGCCCGTATTATCGCGATGTTCGAGCGCACCGGATAGCGGGATAGTCACGATTTCCATGTTATCATGGGGATGGGTGCCAAACCCTTTGCCTCCTTTTACGGTATCATCATTCAGTACCCTTAGCACCCCAAAATGCATCCTGTTTGGGTCATAGTAATCCGAGAAACTGAATGTGTGCCAGGTGTCCAGCCAGCCATGGTTGGCATGACCCCGGCTGGCAGCCCGGTGAATGATCTTTTCCATATGGTCGGTTTAATTCATTTCATGGAACAGGCAGATGGCCGAATTTACCCAACTGGTAATCCCGGTATGCCTGGCTGATCTCAGCCTGTGTATTCATCACAAACGGGCCCATGGCAACCATGGGTTCCGTGATCGGTTTGCCGCCAAAAAGGAACAAATCAGCCGCTTCCCTGCCCGGGTTACCGGGGATCAGGGTATCTCCCAGATTGGAAAACAAGATGGTCTCCCCATCATTTACGATGATTTTCCCGGGACCGAACGCCATTTCCCCGGAGGTGATATAGCCAAACAAATTATATTGGTCATCAATATCCCGGATGGTTATTTGCGCTCCCGGGGCGAGGTGTACCCGGTAAATAAACAGGGGACTGGATACCTGTACCGGAGAAATAACTCCCTGATAACTCCCCGCCAGTACCTGCAGATAGCTTTTTTGGTCTGTTTCCGGAATCAGGGGCAGATCACCAGGGGCCATTATCTTATACCAGGGATCTTTGACCTTATCAGCGGCAGGGATATTGATCCAGATCTGGAGCATTTCCAGATTCCCGCCTTTGCGGGCAAAGGATTTACCGATCATTTCCTCATGCACGATCCCTGATCCGGTCATCATCCACTGTGCCCCTCCCGACCCGATCAGTCCATGCCCTCCGGCCGAATCCCTGTGCTCGAATTCCCCATCCAGCATGTAGGTAAAGGTGATGAATCCTTTATGGGGATGTGCCGGTACTCCGATATGGTAAGCGCCGTGCTCTACCAGGGCAGGCTGGATATGGTGCACCAGGATAAAGGGGCTGACATATTCAATATCGGGGTTGGGAAGGGCGGCCCGGACAAGCATGGAAGGTCCCAGTTCCTGAATCTGCCCCCTGGCCCTGAGCCGGATTTGTCTTTCCATGGCATCGATTAAAAATGATCCCCGTCTGCATAGTTTATCCTGAGGTTACCCCTCAATTGACCACCTTGGTGAATTCCAGATTGGCAAAAATCTTGATTTCATCGGAAACCACCGCATTTCCTGATTCCAGCAAGGCATTCCATTTCAGGTTATAATCTTTCCGGTTGATTTTTCCGGTCAGGGAGAAACCTACCCGGGTATTGCCATAGGGGTCCTTGATTTTTCCACCAAATTCAACTTCAAATTCTACCGCTTTTTTCACCTCTCTGACAGTCAGATTACCTTTCAGCTGATATTCCTGGCCGCTGATTTTTTTGAAATTGGTAGATTCAAAAATTAATTTGGGATATTTTTCGGCATTGAAGAAATCATCTGATTTGAGATGATTGTCACGGGCTTCCTGACCGGTGCTGATGCTGGCGGTATCGGCGGAGAAATTGATTTTTGCTCCTTCAAAATCATCGCCTTCCGTTTCAACCTGTGCTTCAAACTGGTGAAATGCCCCGGTGACTGTGGAAACGATCATATGCTTGGCCTTGAACTGGATCTCTGAATGAGTTTGATCCATTTTCCATAATGTTTTTGTCATAATATTTTTTTTTATTATTAATTAATAACCCGTTTAGGGAATCCTGCAAATTTACCGTTTTTTATCCCGTTACGGAATGGACAAAACTCTGCTCATGATGGACATTTGAGATCCCGGAGGAGGTAAACAGACTGAAAGCATAAAGAGCTATGCCAGAAAGCCAGCAGATGCTTGCTTAACTGACCGGGGTATTGACCCCGCGCGTATGGGCCCGGAATTCCTGCGGACTCTGGCTGGCGTGTTTCTTAAAGAACCTGCTGAAATAATGGGGGTCGTCAAAACCCAGCTTATAGGCAATCTGCTTTGAACTGAAATCTGAATGATGCAGGTATCTTTTGGCTTCGGTGATCAGGCGGTTCCTGATATGTTCTCCGGCAGTGAGACCGGAAGCCTGTTTACTGATTTTGTTGAGTTGTGAGGTCCCGATATGCAGTCGGGCAGCATAATCCGATACGGTTCTCAGGGTGGCATAATCCCGGTCAATGAGCAGCCTGAACTCCAGATAACTTTTTGGACACCCTTCAGGGATCCCATCTCCCCAACCTTGTTTTTCACTGATCCTGGATACCAGTACCAGAAAATACCTTAACAGGTTATAAAAAGCTTCCTGGTAATGATCTTTCGGGGAGTCCACCTCGTTTTTCATGAGCCGGATGGTCTGCTCCAGCACCAGGGCTTGTCTTTCACTGACCTGGATCACGGGATTGGAGGCTCCGCTGAAAAATAGCGAACAATTGATGCCTTCAAATTTGGATTGGTCCCTGAGGCAGAGGAATGCATCACTGAAAGCAATAAGCCATCCTTCTGCCCTTTCGGCAAAGCTCATCTTATGCACCTGGCCGGGAGCAAGGAAGAACAAGGCATTTCCGCTGATGTTATGGGAATGGTCGTCAATGGTATTCAGCAGATTTCCGCTCCGGATCCAGAAGATGGAATAAAAGTTATGCCGGTGAGCTTCAGGGTAATGCTCGAAAAAAACCTTTTCCCTGTCGCAAAGAGAACAAACCAGGAAGGGCATTCCCTTTTTTTCCTTATCCGGCAGGGATATGGTGGCAATATCCGATGTTTTATTCTTCATGGGTCAGGGAACTGGTCTGCGGGGGACCTGCATATTCCAGGATGAAATTATTCCTCCCACTGCCAAGCAGGATGGACAGTGATTTTTCCTGTATCAGTTCCAGCAGAGACAAAAACAGGAATATGGCATGAATGCGGTCTTTACAGCGTTCAAATACTTTTTCAAATGGAAGGGTCCGTTCCCGGCTGGCCAGTTCAGTCAAATACTGTTTGGATCCCTCCATGGTGTATTCATATTTAAATACGACATGCTGAGGTTTGTTTTCCCTGTCCTGCATCCGCTGCATGACCTTTTCAAAGGTCTTCATTATCCTGAACATGGTCAGGGTCTGAATTTCAGTGCCTTCGCCGGACAATTCACCGATAGCATACAGTTCCTGCCGGATATTGCCCCGCCTGACCAGTAGCAATCTTTCCGCTTCAAGGGTAGCCATAGCTTCAGCAGCCTGTTTGAAACGCTTGTATTCCAGGATTTTATCGATCAGTTCCTGGCGGGGGTCAATCTCATTGCCCTGGTCATCGATCTCTTTACGGGGGATCAGCATCCTGGCCTTTATCCGCATCAGGGTGGAAATGAACAGGATGAAATCGCTCGCCAGCTCGATATTCAGGGATTCCATCCGGTGGATATATACCAGAAAATCGTCGGTAATCCGGGCAATGGGAATATCGTAGATATCCAGTTCATCCCGCTCAATGAAGAAAAGCAGCAGATCAAAAGGGCCCTCAAACCGGGGTAGCTTTATTTTAAAGGTGTCATCAGTCATTTCCATGTGTGGGACAAATATACCAATTATGCCTGTTCAGAATTTATAGGAAAATCCTACGCCAGTTAGTTCCTGGAACTGCAGCCTGGGAATCATTCTGCCCTGACCATCCGGGAATAGTATATTGTTATCATAGATCAGGTTGACGATAAGGGTAGCGGCCAGGTATTTTCCGAGTTTAATGGCAACCAGATTGGTGAAATATACATCCAGGGCCAGGGGATCTTTCTCATAATTGGAAAAAAGGTCAAGCCGGGTGGTATAGGACAGCACCCGAGAAAGGGGAACGATATAATTGATAGAAAGGAAAGCCCCGATCTGGTTCAGGGAATGGGCTCCGCTATTCACCCCATATTTTCCGTAAAAGGACAGGGAGTCATTCATGACGAAGGTCCACCGGGAAGTGAGGGGGGAAATGAACACAGAAAAACTATCATTGGGCTTGTATTCCATTCCCAGGGAAAGAAGTAAATATGCGGGGGATAAGAAAGCGGAATTGAACTGCGGAGGCTGGTTTGCCGTATAGAGGTACCCATTGGAAAACTGGCTCCTGAAATCTGCCATAAAGGTATAATACCAGTGATGGCCTGCCGAATAACCGTATTTGGTGGTCAGGTCATACTGATCCTGATTTTTACGGGCTCCGAGGGTGGTCGTATTGAGATATCCGTAGGCCACATTGGCGGCATTATCCCAAAAACTCTTTCCCTTGGAAAAATTGGCGAATCCATTGAAAAGCCCGGTTGCTGCGAAGGAAAAATTATCCCCTCCGGCGGCCCAGTTGGATTGGGAACCCTGACTAATGTTGATACTGATGAGGCCTCCTGTATTCCAGGCTTTTTTAACCGTATCTGTAGTTTTCGGGACTGTAATGCCCGCAGTCTCGTTTTTAAGCTGAAGTACTGGGTTTTGGCAGAAACCGAATGATATTGCCCCCGTTAAAATCAGCAGCAGCGGAATAATTCTTTTCATGGGGATTAAAATAATGGGTTAGACCGGAGTTTCCCTAAAGCCTTGCCGGGGTTTATTTTTTCAGCAGATCCCTGATTTCCGTCAGCAATTTCTCGGAAGGAGTGGGAACCGGGGGGAGGGGGGTAACTGGTTCCACTTCTTTTTTTCTGGAGATATTGGAGATCAGGCGGATGACCAAAAATATAGACAGGGCAATAATCACGAAATTGATCAGGGTCTGGATAAAAACGCCATAAGTCAGGTCATTTTCTGGCTTGAGGATTTTTCCTGTCGCATCCTTAATAGCCGGAGAAAGGACTATTTTCTTATCGGAGAAGTTAATACCTCCGGTCAGCACCCCGATTAGCGGCATGATCAGGTCCTTAACCAGGGAATTGATAATGGCTCCGAATGCCCCGCCGATAACGACGGCAATAGCCAGATCGATCACATTGCCCTTCAGGGCAAATGCTTTAAAATCCTTCCACATGGACATAATTTTTTTTTAATTAACAATAGGTAAATACAAAGTAAGGCAAACCTTCGGATTAAAAAAATAGGTTTGCTGAAAGCACCTGCAGGAACAATACTGGAAACAACTGGCAGCGGGAAATGGGTTCCTGGTGACTATCGCAAACCTGAACTTACCTGGGGATTACAAGGATGCGGCAGCATCCATCCGGAGTGCATCATCCCTGGGGAGCTGGACTCTCATAACCCGTTTGCCGAATTCGTTTTCAAGGTGAATGGTTCATCCGGACAGGACCGATGTCCGGGAAAATATTTTTTGTACTGGACAATACAATTATAGGGACCTTGATCAGCATAAATAAGGCTTTGTATAAAAACAAGGATGAGTAAATGGGTAAAAGGCATAGGATAAAGGATCAACTGGGCCAGTCCGGGATAAATAAGTAAAAGTTAACCTTTTAAGCCTGCAGAGTTTCGGGTGAATTTGAAAGTTGGTGGCTCCTTTGTACATTGCCTGGTATTATTTACCGGGTGGACACCCAGAAGACTGATTCAGATTTCTCATTAGGGTTTAATTCGCCGACATGAAACTTTACACCATCGATACCGGATTTTTCAAACTGGACGGGGGAGCCATGTATGGGGTTGTGCCTAAAAGCATCTGGAATAAATTGAATCCGGCCGATGAAAATAATATGTGCAACTGGGCCCTACGCTGTCTGCTGATAGAAGACGGGGAAAGACTGATCCTGGTGGACAATGGCCTGGGGGATAAGCAGGATGAACGTTTTTTCAGTCATTATTTCCTGAATGGGGAAGCGACCCTGGAAAAATCGCTGGACCGGTTGGGGTTCCATAAAAAGGATATCACAGATGTATTGCTGACCCATCTTCACTTTGATCATTGCGGTGGCAGCATCGAAAGGCAGGGAGGGAAACTGGTCCCGGCTTTCCCCCGGGCTACATACTGGAGCAATGAAATTCACTGGAAATGGGCGGTAAGGCCCAATGACCGGGAAAAAGCCTCCTTCCTGACCGAGAACATATTACCCATACTGGACAGCGGACAGCTTAAATTTGTCAATCTGAACCCAGGTACCCCTTTTTCTGAACATGTGACAATCCGGGTGGTGAACGGACATACCGAAGCGATGATGCTGCCCCAGATCAATACGGGGACCAGGACCCTGGTCTTTTGTGCGGACCTGATCCCATCTGTCGGACATCTGCCGCTGCCCTATGTCATGGCTTATGACATGTTCCCGCTCACCTCTATGCAGGAAAAGCAGGCTTTTCTGGAAGAAGCTTTTTTAAAAGATTATATCCTGTTTTTTGAACACGATCCGCTAACCGCATGTTGCACCCTGCAGCAGACTGCCAAGGGAATCCGGGCCGCTAACCTGTTCCCGTTAAACGAAATGAGTTAAATTCCAGGATTCCATACCTGCAAACCGAAACCAATGCGCATTACCACAGGGAACAGATTGAAAAAATTGATTGTCGTGGGAGACAGGGTCCTGGTTAAACCATCTACCCCGGATGAAAGGACATCCAGCGGCTTATTTTTACCTCCGGGGGTTCAGGAAAAGGAAAAAGTTCAGCAGGGCATTGTGATTAAAACAGGACCAGGCTATGCCATTCCGGTACCCACTGATGATACGGAATCCTGGAAACCCGATGAAGATCGGGTCAAATATATTCCCTTGCAGGCGAGGGAAGGGGATCTGGCCATATTCCTGTTGAGTGCCAGCACGGAAGTGCTGTATCAGTCAGAAAGATATTTTATCGTTCCCCAGAGTGCAATACTCATGCTGGAAAGAGAGGAAGAGCTGTAAACAGATCAGCAGGAATTGCCCATATGCTGTATCGGATTAAGCAGTTAAGTTAAAGTGAAGTTAATATTCGGGAGATCTTAACTTTCTACTCAGTGCATATTGCAGTCAATGCTTTTTTTGACCGTGTTATTTCCGGCTTTCACCGCCTTTTTCTTTCTATTGGTCTCATTTGCCTGTTTCGTGATCATTCTCTGGCATAGTTTTACGTCATGATTTAAAACTTCATGATTAAAATTAAAAAACCAAAGTGTTATGAAAAAGATAAAATTAATGACCACGACAGCCGCCATCCTGGCTTTTACAGTTACCTCATTTGCCGCTCAGGCTTATTCTCCCAAACCGGAAATGAATGCCAAGAGCAGCATTTCCCTGGAAATGTATTTCCGTGGAGCTTCAGATGTAAAATGGTACCCGGTAACTGCCCGCAGGATAGAAGCAACATTCAACATTAAGAATGACCGGGAAACTGCCTATTTCGATGAACATGGACATTTGCTGTTAGCTTCAAGGTCCATCAAGGTTTCCGATCTGCCCATTCAGGTCAGCCTGGAAATGACCAGCCAGTTCCCGCAAAGTGCCGTACGGTATGCCAGGGAATATACTTCCGACGGATCTACCATGTATATCCTGACCCTGGAAAGCCTCAAAGACTGGAAAACAGTGAAAGTGAGGGATAACCGGGATATCACCGTTATCCGGGATATCCGCAAGATCTACATCCATTAATCCTCATCCCTTTTATTCTTGTCCTGCCGGAAGAAAGTCCCCTTCTTCCGGCAGGGTCATTTTAGCCCGGGAGATTTTGCATTTGGAAATAAGCGTCTTTGATAAGATGGATAAGGGCATCATCACGGAGGAATTTTCCATTTTTCCGAATTAACTCAGGTTATGGGTAAAAAAGAAAGGCATACAGGGCCGGAACTGTTAAAGCCAAATGGGGAGATCCCAGGATAATTCCATAGCGATGTGACCAAGAGAAAAAAATGGATTGCAGCCTGTTGCCCTATCGGGTTTATGACCATTTCCCAGCTTTCTGCCCGGGAAACTTTTACCGGAATTTAATTTGGATAACCATTGATTTGGTATGTTTTGGCTTAATATGAATCAGCCGGGTAAATCTTCCATAGGTATGCTTTGGACCCTTCGGTTAAGTATATAAAATAAACCGGGGTATTACTGCATTTGCCATTGCATTTTATTGCCAGCGTTTCCATTATAGTAATAAATTTGGGGGGTAAAGAAAAAATAATAAACCATGATTAAATGGCTCCTTTTTGGACTGCTGATCATAAACTGCCAATCCGGTATGGCCCAGGACAGCACTAAAATTTATCTGTGGAAGGGGGAAGCTCCCATGTCCCTGGGACATACGGCAAGTGACAGCCCCTACCTGCTGGTTTATCATCCCCGGAAGCCCAATGGAATTTCAGTGCTGATCTGCCCCGGAGGAGGATATGTATATTTGGCGATGGACCATGAAGGCCGTTGGGTAGCCGGTTGGTTGAATACCCTGGGTATCACTGCAGCAGTTTTGCGATACCGGATTGACAATAATGATCAGACGGGGTATCATTATCCTGTTCAGTTGCTGGATGTCAAACGGGGCATGCGGCTTTTAAGGGATCAAGCAGCAGCCTGGCACCTGGATACAGCCCGGATTGGAGTAATGGGTTTTTCTGCAGGCGGACACCTTGCTTCTATGCTTGGTACGCATTACGATGCTGGTAATCCTTACGCGGCTGACCGGATTGACCGGATGAACTGCAGGCCTGATTTCATGATCCTGATCTACCCGGTGATCACCATGAGAAAACCCTATGTGCATGAAGGGAGCAGGATTGCTCTTTTGGGTAGGCACCCTTCCGAAGGCCTGGTAGACAGTTTGTCGGGAGAAATGATGGTAACCCCGGAAACTCCACCCACTTTTCTGCTTTGCGCCAATGATGATCAGGTAGTCCCCCCAGAAAACAGTATTGATTTCTACCTGGCCCTGCACCATGCGGGTGTGGCTGCTTCCCTGCATATCCTGGATCATGGCGGCCATGGGTTCGGGTACATGCCGGGGGAAAAGCTCACTGAACAGTGGACGGCAATACTCAGGTACTGGCTGAGGGACAGGGGGCTCCTGAACTAAGGCAGGGACCATTCCCTGCCTTAGTTCACCCATGATGTTCATTGCCGGTTACCCACAGCAGGTTATTCTGCCGGGATGGATTTTTTCCCCTGCATATATCACAAATACCACAGGCAGGGCAATCATTTTGATCAAAATAGGCCATTAATTGCTGGTTTCGGCAGACATTACCGGTGGCATAATTTATGACAGCCTGTATCCTTAAGGCACTATTTTCCTTTTGCTGCTGCATTCGCCGGATATCCAGGTTCAGCTGACCCACAGGAACCCTTTCCCGGAGGAAACAGAGCTGGGGAGTATTCCTGCAGGGTAAATAATGAATGATATGGAACTGGTCCAATTGATGCAGTTGCCGGATGATCTCTTCTTCTTTTATCCCCAATTTGCGGCTGATTTGTTTTTCCTGCACAGGGGTATGGTCGTCGAAAACCCCCGGATAGGTCCTCAGCAGGACCTGGGTTAGCCATTCCAGGAAAGGATGGTCTTTTTCAAATTGCTCCAGGGTGGCCCTGTCCACTGAGAAACGTACCCGGGAGGGAAGGTAGATTCGCTCGCTGAGGGTACAAACTCCTTCCTGCTCCAGCATTTTCATTACCTGTTGCACCATCAGTACATTCATTCCGAATATGGTAGAAAAATGAAGGGGGTCAAAATCGTAATATTGCATTTCTCCACTACCTGCAGGAACCTGAAGATAATTGACTACCGCCTGGTATACTTTCCTGATTCCTTCAGGGGAAGGGTACCGCCTTTCCATGTTTTTCCGGATAGTGGTAAATTCCCCGGGGTGGAATAATAGGACTGCTTCTGCGGGGCCGCCATCCCGCCCCGCCCTTCCGGATTGCTGGAAATAGGCTTCCAGGCTGTCCGGAATATCATAATGAATGACGCAACGCACATCCGGCTTATCAATGCCCAAACCAAAAGCACTGGTGCAAACCATCACCCGCAGCTGGCCGGCAGTCCATTCATCCTGGATGATACTGCGCTGTCCTGGGCTTAGTCCGGCATGATAATAGGCCACGGCAATACCGGATTTCCGTAGGGTCTCTGCGGTTTCAAGGGTCTGCTTCCTGCTCCGGCAATAAATGAGACTGCTCCCGGGAATCCTTTCCAGGAGAGTCAGCAGCCGGTATGGCTTGTTTTCCTCCTGAAGAACCGAATACGCAATATTTTTCCTGGAAAAATCATGGCGGAATACATTTTCAGCCCGGAATTGTAGCTTTTCCTGGATATCCTGAATGACCCTGGCCGTGGCAGTGGCCGTCAGGGCTAAAACAGGGGTATCAGGGAAGCATTCCCGGAAGCTGGCAATCTTCAGGTATGCAGGGCGGAAATCATATCCCCACTCGGAGATGCAATGGGCCTCATCCACAGTCATTAAGCTGATATCCATATGCTGGGCATAATCCCTGAACTGGCCGGATTGGAGCCGTTCGGGAGAAACATACAGAAATTTCACCCTGCCGTTTACCGCTTCCTTGAGCGCTGCCGTGGTTTCTTTCCAGGTCATGGCCGCATGAATGAATGTAGAACTGATCTGTTGCTGCCGCAACCGCCCTGCCTGATCTTTCATCAGGGCCACCAGCGGCGTGATCACCAGACAGATGCCTTCCATGGCCAGGGCCGGCACCTGGTAGCAGATGGATTTGCCACCTCCTGTGGGCAGCAGGGCCAGGGTATCTTTACTGGCCAGGACCGATGCAATGATTTCTCCCTGCATGGGTTTGAATGCTGTATAACCCCAATATTGCTTCAATATGGAAAGCGGGTCCGACATCTTACTTTTCTAAGGCAAATATCCCCATTAGCGGAAAAAGAAACGCTCTTTTTTATTCACAGCAGCTTTTTATATCTCAGCCGGATGGAATTAGCAATCAGGAAAAGATCACTCATTCCCATGGACGCTGCACCGAGGGCAGGGCTGAGCAAACCAGCCGCAGCTATAGGTATGGCAATGATATTATAGAAGAAGGCCCAGAAAAGATTTTCCTTGATGGTACGGTAGGTATGCCGGCCGATAGCCAGGGCGAGGGGTAAATGGTCAAGCCGGTTATTCATCAGTACCACACCGGCACTTTGCTGGGCAACCTGGGAAGCGTCACTGAGCGAAACGCCAATGCTTGCCGCAGCAAGGGCAGGGGCATCATTGATCCCGTCTCCGACCATGACCACGGGTCCCTCTTTGACCAGCTCTTCCAGTTTCTGCAGTTTCCCGGCCGGGCTTTGCCGGGCATATACTTCAGAAATCCCGGCGAGTGCTGCCAGGGCATCACATTTCTCCTGCCTGTCCCCGCTGAGCAGGATAACGCGCAAGCCCATATCCCGGAGATACCGGATGACTTCCGAAGTACCTGGTCTCAGGTCATCACCCAGGTCCAGCCAACCCACAGCGTGGCCATTAATGGCCAGGTAAAGATCATGTCCCTGTTCCAGGCTATTAGCGGGGATGAACCAGTATGAACCAAGCAGGTACTGGCCGCCCTCCTGGTCCGTGGCCTGAATTCCGGATCCTTTGATTTCAGCGATGGACTTCCAGGGAATTGGGTGGCCAGGTTTCCAGGATTGCAGGATGGATTTGCCAATCGGATGGGAGGAATGGAGTTCCAGGTTGGCCACGATGGTTTTAAAGGTTGTTTCCTCAATCCCGGGTGAGGCAAAGTCCCGGATCTGCAGTTTTCCGGTGGTGAGGGTACCCGTTTTGTCAAAGACTACCGTTCGGATTTGATGGAACTGTTCCAGGAGGTGAGCACCCCTGATCAGGATACCGTTCCTGGCTGCCCTGCCCAGTCCTGTCATCACGGCAGCAGGGGTAGCCAGTCCCATGGCACAGGGACAGGCGATCACCAGGATGGCGATGGCCCGCAGCATGGCCGCCGGAAATGACAGGTGGAGCAGGGTTATCCCGGCCAGCAGCATAACCCCGGCAATCCCCAGTACGGCAGGCACGAAAACCGCACTGATGCGGTCTGCCAGCTTTTGCATCGGAGTCTTATTGTTCTGGGCCTGCCTGACCAGTTCAATGATATAGGAAAGCACCGTATCCCTGCCTGTGGCAGTCACCCTTATTTTCAAGGTTCCTGCATCCAGCAGGCTCCCTCCGATCACCCGATCTCCCGGATACCGGGAAACCGGGGTACTTTCCCCGGTGATCATGGATTCATTGGTGCTTCCCTCCCCCTGGAAAATCTCCCCGTCAGCGGGAATATAGTCCCCGGCATTGACCAGCACCTCATCCCCCGGGACCAAATCCTGGCTGGCCACCTCCGCTAAGCTTCCATCCGGCAAAATGCGCCTTGCCTTGGTCACCTGAATGCGGGCCAATTCGGTCATGGCCGAGGCAGTCTGTTTCACGGTTTTTTGTTCCAGCAGGTTACCCAGCAGGACCAGGGTGATGATCAGGGAAGAAGTTTCAAAGAACTGATAGTGATTTCCCAGATGGAATGCCAGGCCGGCCAGGCTGTAGAAATAAGCCGCTGAAGCGCCCACAGTAATGAGCAGGTCCATATTGGCGAGCCTGCTTTTCAGGGCACCCAGGGCATTTTTCCCGAAATGCTGCATGCCTGCCAGGTAAACCGGAGTGGCCAAGAGCCATTGCACCTGGTACAGGTGCAGGACATTCCAGGGTATCCACATGGCCCCCACCAGGGGAAGGGTGAACAACAGGCAAAAAAAGAACCTTAACCGGGCAGAAGAGAAGATGGACCGATGTTTTTCACCAGGCAGGATCACTTTATAACCCAGTTTGTCAATTCCCGCCAGCACCGAGGGTACATCGGTACCAGGCGGGGCCTTGAAGCTGACTTCTCCGGTGGCCAGCCCTACCACGACTTCCTGCATGCCTTTTTTTTCCAGGTATCCGGAAACGGTCATGGTACAACTGGAGCAACTCATTCCCCCCACCCGGCAACTTACTAATTCCATAAATGAGTCAATTTAACGGCGATCTGTCAAAATTACCCCAAATTGGGGCCCGGACCTGTGCATAATTCCGCGGAAAAGTTACAGGATTACTGCTTCTTTCGCCGGGTTTCGGGTTTGATGTAATTTTAACCCATGGACCTCAGCTTTGACCTGGAAAATATTCATGAGGCAGCCAGGCTATTTTGGGAAAGTTCGGCCGGGGCAACTATTTTTGCTTTTCACGGAGAAATGGGGGTTGGGAAAACCACCTTTATCCGGGCGCTCGTTCAATCCAGGGGGGTAACTGACCCCGTATCCAGTCCGACTTTTGCCATTATCAATGAATACCAGGGTATTGGGGACCAGGGATTTGCGGCTATCTATTATCATCTGGACCTGTATCGCCTGGAGGACCTGGGGGAAGCAATCCGGGCAGGGGTGGAGGATTGCCTGAATGGGCCGGACACCTGTTTCATTGAATGGCCGGAGATTATTACAGATGTCCTTCCAGAAGCCACCATGCATATTTACCTCACCGTACAGAAAGACCAAAAAAGGCGGCTTTTAACGGACTGATCTTTCCGGGTTTTTATTATCTTTGAAATCCCGCTGCAAGTAACCCTATTGCCACACGAATATGGAACAGCAAACCAAGCCTCTTCTAGGCAGTTCATTCTCTTATTCAACGCTGGAAGAAACCCTGGATATTAAACCCCGCAGAAGCAGGCTGCTGATCGGAATTCCCAAAGAGACCTCATTTCAGGAGAACCGCATTGCCCTGACTCCGGAAGCCGTCCGGGTGCTGGCCAGCAATGGCCACCAGGTGATCGTGGAGCATACAGCCGGCGAGGGTTCCCATTTTTATGACACGGATTATTCAGAAGCCGGGGCCCGTATCGCCTATGGTAACCGGGAGGTGTACCAGTCGCATATTGTCATTAAGTCAGCTCCGGTCAGCCAGGAGGAAACGGAGCTTCTCCAGAACGGGCAGATCATCATTTCACCGATCCACCTGCCAACCCTGAAATCCGTGCAGCTGGAAAAGATGATGCACCGCCGGATTACCGCCCTGAGCTTTGAAAACCTGAAAGATGATGCAGGCACCTATCCGATCGTCAGATCCATGAGTGAGATCGCCGGCAGTGCCGTCATGCTGATTGCCGGTCAATACCTGGGCAACATCAATAAAGGTAAGGGAGTCCTGCTGGGAGGAATTTCCGGTGTCCCTCCTACCAATGTGGTGATCATCGGTGCCGGGGTGGTCGGTGAATTTGCAGCCAGGACGGCCATGGCCCTGGGATCCTCGGTGAAGATATTTGATAACAGTATTTACAAACTGAAACGACTGCAGAACAATATCGGGGTGAGGTTATACACTTCGGTCATTGATCCCAAGATATTGGCTGAACAGCTGAAAAATGCAGATGTGGCCGTAGGGGCCCTCTCTTCCCAGCATGGACGCACCCCTGTCGTGGTATCGGAAGAAATGGTCAGTGCCATGAAAGCAGGTTCTGTGATTGTGGACGTGTCCATTGACCGGGGCGGCTGTTTCGAAACTTCCGAGATCACCACCCATGAAAATCCCGTGTTCAAAAAGTATGATGTGCTGCATTATTGCGTGCCCAATATTCCTTCCGGATTCTCCCGGACGGCTTCCCAGGCAATCAGCAATGTCCTGATGCCCCTGCTCCTGGAAATGGGGGATGGAGGCGGAATTGATAATCTGATCTGGGAAAAGCCCGGAGTCCGAAGTGGTATCTACCTGTATAAGGGGTCCCTGACCAACTCGCACCTCAGCGAGAAATTCAAACTGAAATTCACAGATCTGGAACTCTTGCTGGCTGTGAAGGGAAAATAATCCTACCCATCTTTGCGGAAAGAGCTTTCAAAACTTATTAAAAGCTCGTATAACTAAAGAAAAATTATCCGATCAACAACCACAACTTAGACCGGGATTCGGCACGCGCGGCCCGGCAATACCAAAAAAAGGAAAAACCCCGAAGGACCACCTTAAATAGGAGTCCACTTTTGTGGGGATGCCCTTATTCAATTTTCTCATTAAAGTATTCCCCAAGTAAATAAAAAGCGGCCTTTGGCTCCCAGGGCATGCCGGAGTAGGTTTTACCGGGTCTGTCATCATAGACTTTAACTACTCCTTGGCTGGCAAGGTCCAGATCTGTAATGGGATTATCCCGATGGGGTAAATCATAGCGGGCAAATGTGTTGACAAATACAGCGTCCACTTTTTCCGACTCGAAAATTCCAAGGAGTTCCAATATATAGGCCGCCTGCTCTTTTTCATCACGGATATATGAATTGTTCAAATGATCTGCCCGTCCATTAACCCATTCTATTATCCAGTCAGCACGTGCACCTTTGTCAGCCGCGCCACGATAAGTGCAACATCCAAACTCTGTAATAGCCACCGGCTTTCCCTGACTAACCATTGCGCGTATACCTTTTTGAAAATTTGAGGCAATATCCGCAGAGCGATGCCCTCCATCAGTTGCTATAAAGTCAAACAAACTCCAATCTACACCTTCAAAAGGCAATGATGCATAGGTTATGCTACCTTTAAAATTTCGACGTATTTTCTGAACCACGTAAGCAAGAAAGCTCTTCATCCTTTGTTGTACTTCGGGTATTTGTTCCTTGAATTTTAGAGGATTTGTTATCAATGCAAGCCGTTCACTCCATGTTTCTTCCTTAAAGAAACCTTTGTTACACAAGCTAATCTCAGAGCCTGTAATAAAAACCACCGATGCCCCCATTTTGCGAATATGTTCTGCTCGTTCAGCAGCATCAACCAAAAAACTGGCAAGTTCATCAATCGTCAATCCGCACGTAAACGGGGAATACCAAACTTCTAGACCTTCATTGGCGGCGAGCCGGGCTGCAGTTTCCAGGCGTTCAGCGTCACCGCCGGTTATCCGCACAGCGTTGCAATGCAAGTCATTTTTGATGATGTGCATTTCACGTTTAATAATACTTGCATCAAATTTTTCTTTTGTGGTAATACTGTTGTTAATAAACCCTGTGTCGTACACTATACCTTTTATACGCATATGGCTGATTTCATTTTCTCAGCAAAAATGAATGATAGATATCGTATTAAAATTAACATAGGATAAGAACTTTAATGTATACATCAGGAACCTGGAGGGATATTACGTTACATAGTGCTAACCCTTTTTCTTATCCTGCTTAATGACACCGGAGTTACCCCAAGATAAGTTGCAATATATTGAAGTGGAACCCGCCGGATAATGTGCGGTTTCTCAAGAAGGAGTTTTAAATAGCGTTGTTCAGGAGTATCGATGACGAAAGATATCAATTGTCGCATATACTGATACTGTCGTTCAAAGACAGAGATTATTGCTTTGCTTTTAAGGTTAGGCAACTTGCTTACATCTTCCACGACTGTCTCCAAATCTTTTTTATATATCCAGTGTAGTATACATGGCTCAACTGTCTCGATAGTGAATAAACTTGGAATATTTTTTCTAAAACTTTCACTTGATGAAACTGCTTCATTTTCAAAGAAGAATTGAAAAGTAATGTCCCTTCCGTTATTATTGACCCATGCTCTTATGCATCCCTTTTCAATCAGGAAAGCTTTTTTTGCAATCTCCCCCTCTCTAATAAGAACAGTCCCTGCGGGCACTTCCTTTCGGTGATAAAATTTCGAGTGAGGATGAGAAGTATCTTCAAGAAATGGAAGACGTTTTTTTGTCCTGTCAGACATATTATTAGCCTGTTTAAGATTTACAGATTATGCGCAACTGCAATTGTAAAAAATTATTCACAGTGGCTAACTAAAAGTACAGAATTATGTACAACACTTGCAAACGGCTCTTATATTATTCAAGTTTATAACTATGTCGATTGGACTAGCCAACAGGTGATTATTATAAATTAAGGATTTCCTGTTCTTGATGAATAACCCGGCCTAATCAACGACCGGTTTATTCCATTAATTGAGAAAAAAGTTTCCGCATTCCTAATTCCTACATCAATAATAGTGGTATTGGATTCTTATTAGAAAAGGAAAGAAAAGACTCTTTTAGCATTGGGACCTTACTATTTTCCTTGCGCTTAAGTGTAAGTACTTTTACAATTTAAGAGAAAATTGCTGGCCGATTTTTGAATTCAAATTTTGTATAAATATATAATAGGATTGAGCAGGTTTGCCATGTTTTGAAGGGTACGGATTCGGGAACGCCATAA
Source organism: Chitinophagaceae bacterium (assembly GCA_035533815.1). GTDB lineage: Bacteria > Bacteroidota > Bacteroidia > Chitinophagales > Chitinophagaceae > JANWKA01. The sequence continues at coordinate 9,213 of DATLTB010000038.1, read as the reverse complement.
TTTTACAAACTGGTTTGTTTTGTTTCTCCAATAGTTCTTCGGAAAGAGGAGAATACCTCCCATCAGGTCAGCAACCCGTATTTCACCAGTATAATGATCAGGATACCCACGATCACCCGGTAAATGCCAAATATCCGGAAACTGTGATTTTGCAGGTAACTGATGAAAGACCTGATGGCAACCATGGCTACCAGGAAGGCGATGATATTGCCGACAATCAGCATCATCAGGTTATGATGATCCTCCAGCATGGCCGGGCTGTCTTTCCAGGCCTTGAACAATTTATACCCCGTAGCGGCACACATGGTGGGCACAGCCAGGAAAAAGGAAAATTCCGCGGCCACCTTCCTGGTTAAACGCTGCTGGAGTCCCCCGATAATGGTTGCGGCGCTCCGGCTGACCCCGGGGATCACCGCCAGCACCTGCCAGAACCCGATCTTCAGCGCCCGCAATATACTGACCCCTTCGGTCGATTCAATGAATGGCTCCCGGAAGAGGCGGTCCACAAAGATCAGGATGATACCGCCAATCAGGGTTGCCACCCCCACAATCATCGGACTTTTCTCCCAATCTGCAATCCGGTTCCTTAACAGATAACCGAAAATCAGCACTGGTATGATGGCAATGGCCAGTTTCCGGTAAAAGTCAATCCTGGAAAAATCAAAAAACTTTCTCCAGTAAAGCACTACCACGGCCAGTATAGCACCCATCTGCACTACGATCTCAAAAAGATTCGTGAAAGGCTCTTTATCGATTTTCATGATTGATCCGGCGATGATCATATGGCCGGTGGAAGAAACGGGTAAGAACTCCGTGATTCCTTCCACGATACCCAGGATGATGGTTTGTATGACAGTCATAAATCGGAGATATATTATATCAAATAAAAAGGGCGATGAAGACCCATCGCCAGGAAAAGGTTACAAAATAAAATCCATATGTATCTGCATGAGTAATTTGTTTATGCCCTGGGCTTCTTCATGATGGCATAAATCTCCGTGAGCAATCCGATCATGATAACGATCGGCGCCAGGGTGATTCTTCTCCAGCTGTAAACCTGTGAGGGGTGGAACTGATCCGGACTGGAACTTCTGCCGCCAACCATCAGTAAAAAGCCGACGATAAGAATGACAAGCCCGATGAGCATGATCCGGTAGTTCTCCCTGGAGAACAGGAATATGGTATGGCTGTCCTTTTTTACCGGGGGGACAACCGGTTTTTTTTTCAATGCATCTGCCTTCTGCACCATGGAAAATTAGTTTATAATGAGGTTAATAAAGTTCATCCAGCTGCAACCTTAAATATTTCATGACAGAGCGGTGTGTGCTGAGCAAAGATATGCAAATACCCAGGATGAGTATACCGGAAAACAGCAGGAATATCAGAAAAATGTTCTGGACACTGTTGAATTCAGGAATATTCTTTTCGACAAGGTAAATGACAGTGACCAATCCTGAAATGGCCAGCAGGCCGCTGATCATGCCGTTCCAGATGCTGCGCAGGTCAAAGGGTTTGGCAATGAACCAGCGTGTGGCACCAACCATTTGCATGGTCTTAATGAGAAAGCGGTTACTGAACATGGCCAGCCGGATAGTATTATCGATAAGAATGATGACCACCATGGCCAGCATGATGCCCAGGGCCAGTATGACCGCACTCACCCTTTTCACATTTCCGTTCAGTGTTTTCACCAGGTTTTTCTGGTAATAAACCTGCCGGACAATATCTTTTGAAGTCAGGTAATCTTCAATATTATGCAAGCTGTCTGCGTTCACATAGGATGCGCGGGCATAAAAATCAATGCTCGAATATAAGGGGTTGTATTGAAGCAGGGTATCCGGATCATCCCCAAAATCCTTTTTGTATTTGGCCAGGGCCTGGTCCTTGGATACGTAACTCACCGATTTGGTGAAGGGAAGCCGGCTGATCGTATCTTCCAGGGCCATGGCATCCTGTTGACGGATATTATCCCGCAGGATTACCTGTATCTCAATACTCTCTTTGAAATGTACTTTGAGGTTATTGGCCTGTATGACCAGCAAGCCGGCAATTCCGAGCAGGAAAAGGACCAAAGCCACCCCCAGGACCGCCATTGCATAGGAAGGTTTGGATCTTTTGGAAGATAGTTTTCCGGTCTGGGTCATGATTCGGGAATAGGATCAAATGTAGAAAAAATTGACCGTTTGACTTAATTTTGTAGTTGCAGATTCAAAATTTAACTTTCTTTTGCGGGAAGGACCTGGGCATTGGACAAGTGAACTACCCTCCGGCATTTGTCGATTGCATAAGGGCAGATAATGATTTAGGGAAGCTGCGAATTCATCAAATGGAATATAATTTCAGGGAAATTGAAGACCGGTGGCAGCGCCGCTGGAAGGAAGAAAGGATTTACCAGGTTAGCAATAACAGCAGTAAACCTAAATACTATGTGCTGGATATGTTCCCCTATCCGTCCGGTGCAGGGCTGCATGTGGGCCATCCCCTGGGTTATATTGCCTCTGATATCTACGCCCGGTTTAAAAGGCTGCAGGGGTTTGAAGTACTGCATCCCATGGGATTTGATGCTTTCGGATTACCCGCCGAGCAATATGCCATCGAAACAGGACAACATCCGGCCCTGACCACCGCAAAAAATATAGCCAACTTCAAAAGGCAGCTGGACCGGATCGGGTTTTGTTTTGACTGGAGCCGGGAAGTTAATACCAGTGACCCGCAGTATTACCGGTGGACCCAATGGATATTCCTGCAATTGTATGACAGCTGGTTCAACCGAAGCCATCAGCGGGCGGAGCGCATAGCTGGTCTCATCCATATTTTTGAAACGGAAGGGAACCTTAACCAGGAATGTCCGGGAGATTCCTCCCTTCATTTCAGTTCAGGGGAATGGAAGACTTTTGGAGAAAAGCGTCGTCAGGGAATACTGATGGACTACCGGTTGGCTTATAGTGGGGTAGGTGAAGTGAACTGGTGTGAGGAGCTGGGTACCGTGCTGGCGAATGATGAAGTGATCAATGGAGTCAGCGAACGCGGAGGATATCCGGTGGTGAAAAAAAAGCTGAGGCAATGGTACCTCCGGATCACTGAATATGCAGAGCGGCTGCTTTCAGGGCTTGATACCGTGAATTTCAGCCAGTCTATGAAGGACATGCAAACCAACTGGATCGGGAAATCCCGGGGCGCGGAAATTCTTTTTGACTTGAGGGTGCCCGGGAAAGAGGAATCGAAGGATATCCCTGAGCTGAAGGTGTATACCACCAGACCGGATACCATTTATGGCGTGGATTTCATGGTGCTCGCTCCGGAACATGAGCTGGTGGGTCAGATCACCGCTGAATCCAAAGAAAAGGAAGTGGCAGCCTACCTGGATTATGTGAACAGCCGCAGTGAGCGGGAAAGGCTGGCAGAAAAAGCCATTTCCGGCTGCGACACAGGTGCGGTAGCCATCAATCCGTTTAACAGCAGGGAAATTCCGGTATGGATATCTGAATATGTATTGGCGGGATATGGAACCGGAGCAATCATGGGAGTGCCCTGCGGGGATGAACGTGATCATCGGTTTGCCAGGCATTTTCACATACCGGTTACCAATATATTGGGGGACCAGTATACCGGGTTGGAAGCCAATCCCACTAAAACTGCCGTGCTCAGCAACAGTGATTTTTTGGATGGCCTCGTGATGACCGATGCAATAGAAACCGTAATTCAGCGCCTGGAACTGGACGGTACCGGTAGACGCCGGGTGAACTATAAAATGCGGGATGCCGCTTTCAGCCGGCAGCGTTACTGGGGGGAGCCTTTTCCCATTGTTTGGGAGGACGGGATCGCCTTCCCCCTGAAGGACGGGGAGCTTCCCCTGGAACTGCCCCATGTGGAACATTACCAGCCAGGACCTGAAGGGGAAGGTCCGCTGGCCAATATTTCTGAATGGACTGACCGTAACCTGGAGACCAGCACCATGCCCGGATATGCTGGCAGCAGCTGGTATTTTCTTCGATATATGGATCCGCATAACGAGCAGGCTTTCTGCAGCCGGGAGGCATCGGATTACTGGGGGCAGGTAGATTTTTATATCGGGGGTACGGAGCATGCCGTCGGTCATTTGCTATATTCCCGGATGTGGACCAAGGCGCTCTTCGATCTCGGGTATATCGGGCATGATGAACCTTATAAAAGACTGGTCAATCAGGGAATGATCCAGGGATCATCCCGGTTGGTATACCGGCAAAAGGGCACGGGTTTGTTCGTCTCCGCAGGGAAATTAGCTTCAGGGGCCGGCCCTGATCTGCCGTATGATACCCTTCATGTGGAGGTCAGTCTGGTCGATGGGGTAAGCCTGGACATGGAGGCTTTCAGGCATTGGAAGCCTGATTATCAGGAGGCCCGTTTCATCACGGAGGACAATGGCACCTATATCTGCGGTACCGAGTCGGAGAAGATGAGCAAGAGCAAATATAATACGGTCAGCCCCGACGATATAGTGGATAAATACGGAGCAGATACTTTCCGGATGTATGAAATGTTCCTGGGTCCGGTGGAATTAAGTAAACCCTGGGACACCAAAGGGATAGAGGGAGTATACCGGTTCCTGAAAAAATTTTGGAGAATGTTTTACAGCGAGGATGGAAAATGGCTGGTTACGGATGCGGGGGCTGCACTGGAGGAGTGGAAGATATTGCACCGGACGATCAAAAAGGCCGCTGAGGATACCGAAAGACTTTCCTTCAATACCGCGGTCAGTCAGTTCATGATCTGCGTCAATGAACTGACCGCCCTGAATTGTCATGATAAGGGCATTTTATCCCCGCTGCTGGTCACCCTTGCTCCCTATGCCCCCCATATCAGCGAAGAGCTCTGGAGAAAGATGGGCCATGAAAGCACTATTCTGGATACCCCCTACCCCGCATACCAGGAAAGCTACCTGAAGGAAGACCAGGTGAATTACCCGGTAGCGGTTAACGGCCGGACCAGGACAGAAATCAGTTTTCCTGCTGGGACGGATCACGCAAACATGGAACAGGAAATACTGCAAAATGGTATCGTCCGCAAATGGCTGGCAGGTAAGCAACCCAAAAAGATCATCATCGTTGAAGGCAGGATGATCAATGTGGTGGTCTGACCAACCTCTTATCAAACCAGGGATAAGTCACCAGATATTGAAGGGGGAGTAAATATCCCTGCTTAACTCAACCGTTAAATCGGGGTTATAGTAATAAAACCGCGCTTTAACAGGGGTTAATGTTCATTTACTCTTTTGTGGCCCAAACGCCAGGTAAAGTTGGTGCAAGATTCCTTACACATCCTGTTTCCCATGTAATTGGCAAAGTACAATGGAATATCCATTGAAGTTATCATACCCTTAAAAAGAAATTCAATGATTTGCTAAAGGAATGATTCGGATAATGAACATATCAGTTCCTGATTTGAATCTGTTCGATGATATAATCTTTAGTTTCTTTATCAATACTCCGGAACGAATTTTTGCTCTTTTTGAGTAACCCATATTGGAATTATCAACTGCCCTGCATAGAGCAGCAGTATAAAATCAGGCTCTTATAGGGTAAACCCTTCCAAAGTTCAGGCTATTGTTATAAATACGCCTGATTTTTCTGCAACTCAGGTCTAAACCTAAGTTGAAAAAAATCCGCTCGGTGATCAATTGGTTCATATGCAGCATTTTAATGTCTGCCATAGAGAAACTCCAGCGTTGTTCAGCCGGAAGGGATAAATAATACCCTGCCTTGGCTATTGACACTGTTGTCATGGAGATATTAAAATGGGTATGCAGTTTCCTTCCATCCCTGGCCTGGCAATCCTCCAGTCCGCTATGTTGCTTGGCATCCCTGATCAGGAACTCTATCTGAAAACGAAGCCCATAATATTTACACATCTTCATAGCATCCATGTTCGTATCGGTGCCTACGATGATTTCAGGCTGCTGTTTGTCCCCATAATATATAAATGCCACCTGTACGTTCATCTTTAACTGGACACAGTATAATACCGAGGTATATATTTCCATCTGCTTGTTCTTAAAGCAGCGTTTCACTCTTCTTTTGTCTATCGCCCCTATGGCCACCTTACCACTATACACTTTGTGTCTGCCCCTGCCGTTGTGTTGAGTTCCTCTATACAGGTATCTGAGATTGGCATCACTGCGGGCTTTAGTAATCAGGTGTAGTCCTTTTTTTACCAATGGCTTGATAAAATCCCGCTTCATGAAGTATCCATCCACAGCCAGATAGCTCGTCAACTCCTTGATATCCTCAAGATATTTATCAATGATACTGACATAATGGGTGACCAGGGTCCTTCCCTGGGCTTTTACAGATTCTGGTGACGGGGTTTGTTCGGCTATCCCATGAAGGGCAGTTCCCGCCGCTACATCTACAAAGGCCAGACAGCCTATCTCTAACCCTTTCAACGCCTTTTGCCTCACCCCGCTCCAGAACATCCCCAGCCCGTACGTCTGTTTGCCACTCTTCTTAATATAGGAGGGATCAAAGACGGCTATGATCTCCTTCCCGCAATGCTGGCGAATCAGCTGATAATTAAATCCGAACCAGTCAAAGAACCGGCTAAAGCCGTTACGGTAACTTTTCTCTGCCATCGAACCCCATCTGCCCATGTTACTGAATACGTAGCGGCAATTCATACCCAGCCATAAATCCACAATGTGGATAAAAAAATTTTGAACTGGCTTTTTAACTTTCTTAACTTTGCCAAGGGTTGTTTCTGCAACTCTTAAGGCATTAGATTTTCGTTTTGGCATACAAAGGTCTAATGCCTTTGTATTTTATTGCCCAATTTATTTTTCCACACCCTGTGGATATCCCTCAAAAAACTACCGGACTATTGTTTATCATAATAGCCAAAATATTTCTTTCTGCCCACACTGAAATTCAGGAATGCAATCCTTTTATACATTTCCTGGTTATTTAATAAACTTTCTGTCTGCTGGAATGGAGGGGTGGGAGGAATGCCAGGCAGGTTCTCAAATGTGCTGGTGTCAAGCAAAAGCTGTATTTGATAGGACCTGTAATAATCAGTTAGTAGATAAGATGGACTGGTAAAGGAGCCTATATCGGGATTAAAATGCATGCCTTGAGTGGGGTCGGAAAAATTATTGGGTTGAAATCCTCCGTAGGTTTGGCCACCTCCTCCCGTAGGAACGACAAAAGTCCCGATCGTGAGATCACAGCGGCCTTTTTGATCGGTTATGACACTTAATGTGGGAGTGTATTCGCTATACATTTTGGCTACAAATTCTTTCATGTCAATGGTTTTATTTTTGTATTTATTACCTATTTTAAATACTTGCACAGGAGCCGAATTGAAAAAATGAGGATTGGTATTTGAGGTGATATCAAACCGCCTGATCAGGTGTAAATCACTTAATTGGTAAATACCTATAGCCGATTTTGATTTAGTGGATATAAAAACGAACAGCTTATCTTTATAAATTAATGTGTTATCGATAAATTTCCTGCGACTCTTTTTTCCAAGTAATATGGAAAAATTAAACTGCGTGGCTTTAAGCTGAAAATCCTTTTTATCTATAGTAATCATCTCAGTGGGTTCACCCGGTTTGTTAACCAGGAGTATAAATTTACCCGGAATGCTGTATAGCTGAGTCGGTTTCCAGGTATCCTCCATCTTCAACGCAGACTCTGACGAGAATACAGCATAATAATTCAAATATTTGAGAATCGCTCTTCTTCCAAATTTCCCTGCATATGCGGGCAGATCTAACTTTACTGTTTTTTCCCGGATATTCCCATGGCTATCTAAGATATTAAATACCAATTCACCTAATGGCTGATTGATCAAGATGATATAAAACGAACCGTTATCATAAAACGAACCCATCAGATGTTCATTATTTTTGATTTCAAACAAATTATTGCTGGAAACGGATTTTGAATTGAAATTGACTATTTCTTCCTTAAGGTAATCCCTGAAACCCTGAAGACCTTTCCTCGTATCAGACTCAAATAGAAAAATGTATTTATTTCCGGAAACAATTCCTCCAATGTATTGTGGATCTTTGTCTTTTTTAAATATCGTCCCGGCAAGATCATTTAACCGGAACTTGCTTTTTACCTGGAACTGACTATCCAGGCAAATGCAATTGACACCTGCATTATCTTTGAACATTATACCAAATCTGAAATTCCCAACATCCTGGAGAAGGTAGGCATAAAAGTTTCGGACATTTTGAGAACCTCTACTTTGGTCGACCGGGTATTTCCATACCAGGTTCTGAGCATGTAGAGTGATACTAAGCAAGGAAAGGGCTGTGATTAACTTTAGGGTTTTCATTTAGCGATTTTAAGCAAAATTGAATAAAAGCAAAGCGGATTTATGTCTCAGATGTCCCTTTTGGCTGATGGATTAAATTATTGGAATCATAATTTACCGATTCGAAGTTAAGCCGTTTACAATGCCCTTTATACATTTTGTTCCCAATGTAATTAATGTGCCCTATAAAGATTATCTGAGGACTGACAAAAATGTTCCATGATTAGGGTGAATATTAAATAAGGCTAATATGGTATTTCAATGGATCATCTTTGCCAATCAATCCCCAATTCCACCAAATTTGGTAGACGGTGGCATTTTTATTACTTGAATTAATTGCTGCACTTGCTGAAACCTATAATGAGAGTTTAAGGAAATTAAATTTCATGATTCCTGGACATTTTGGAATTGGTAAAATAAAAATGTTTGAACAGCACCCGGCCTGACATGGCTTTCGCAGGGATGTGGGTTCACAAATTCAAAATTCCTGAAATCATTATTTTTTCAAATGAGGTGGTTTTTTCATCCTGATGCATATAGATTGAAGCCTGGAATTGCAATAATTTTACCTGGCCAGGAACATATTAAATCGCTTCATGTGCTTTCGGAAGTATTAACGTTCCGCCCTGCTGCATCCCGCTTTTTTGACGAAGTTAAAATGGTATCTTTGGGTATACCAGTTGCAGGATTCGACATGGAAGGTTGGTTGTTTGCAGGATAATTACCTCTTGAATCAAGCATTTTAACGCGGGAAAGCCGGGAAAGCAAAAGGCTTGAGTAAAGGAATTATCGCCTAATCTCCTTCTTTGAAGGTGGTAAGATCATGAATTGAATTTTGACCAGAAACCTGATTGAAGATGAGCGATACACCCTTATTGCCGGAAACGGAGCAATTAACTGCTGCGGAAAAGGAAT
>DATLTB010000037.1:0-4040 GCA_035533815.1 Chitinophagaceae bacterium | reverse complement strand
ATGAATATGATAGATGGTAATTGAATTTGATTTCAAAGTTTAATATATAATAATTTGTTATTTTTAATTTGACATTGACTAAGTAGTTAAACTGAATATTTCAAATTTCCATTCATCAGGTTTTAACTTTCTTCCATTCTTTTAAAGTTTCATCAAAGTATTTAATCACTTTAGCTGGATTACCAGCTGCAACGGAAAAGGAAGGGATGTTTTTGGTTACTACTGATCCGGCTGCTATTATACAATGTTTCCCAATAGTCACTCCTGCAACAATGACAACATTTGCCCCTATCCAGCAATCGTCTTCCACGGTAATTAATGCTGTTATAATCTTTTGCTGCATTATAGGCAAATCAGGATTTCTATAATCATGGTTTAAACCACTGGCGACAATATTTTGGGCAAAAATTACGTTTTTGCCAATAGTAACAGGGCCAATAATTACATCCCCAATACCTATTCGGCTGTTATCACCAATTAATACATTGCCAACACCATTATTTATTGTACTAAAGTCATCAATGATAGATTTAGCCCCCATTTCAAATTTATTGAATGGAAGCAAATCCATCCGAGTTCTACGCCTTATTATAGACCCTTTTCCATACTTATGGAAGAACCTGTTTAAAAACAACCTTACCCAAAGCCTTGGCTTAGCCATACCCTTGGGTAAGAGCATTCTATGTACAATCCGTTTTAAAGCTGGGTTGCGTTTTATACTTTCTGAGACAGACATTTGTGATTATTGGTGCTTGATTTAATACAAATAATACCATTTCTTTATTTAACTTGGATAATTCACAGCAAAAGTCTCTGCAAATTCCATTGGTATTGTACCTGGTACCTTATAAGCAGTTCAAAATTACTCATTTTGAATTCATCTCAAAGAATCTCAAGTAAGAGTTATCTTTTACCCTTTATTTTAGATTTTTTCATGATTGTCTCTTTTCTGCAGGCACTGATGGCAGACGTTTTATTTTCATGATAAAAATTCAATACTTGAATTCTTGCCAGCTGCCACTGGTAAATGCCAAAGGGAAGATGCGATTGCTCAATAATCCAATTTAGATGAAAAGTATTGCTAGTTCTGGCCTGTTTACTTAAAATAGGGGGATTTATTTTGCCATCTCAACCAGATACTTTTGCACAAGGATGTTATTGGGAGGATTCATTTGTGACAAAAAGTCACTTAGAACTCCTCAGAAACATCCAGCGCTGATTGCAAATTAATTGAGAATAAAAAAGAGTGCTTAAACTTAGAAGAGCAATTGAAGATTTTTTGCCCAATTTAGTTAGTACCGCGTACGGGAATCGAACCCGTCATTCCTCCGTGAAAGAGAGGCGTCTTAGCCGATTGACCAACGCGGCATATTCCGGGCAAAGGACTGCGAAATTAAGTCCTCGTAATCCAATTTCCAAAAAAAATATACTTCATTATTCCTATTTCCGCTGTTTTATAATGCTTTAGCACTAAATTTGCATTTCATTTTAAGTGCATTAAAAATCTGTTTAAACTATGTCCACACATGTTAAAATCGGAATCAATGGCTTTGGGCGTATTGGTCGCCTGGTTTTCCGGAAGATTTATGATACTCCGGGAATCGAAGTTGTGGCAATCAATGATCTCACCAGTCCCCAGGTCCTTGCCTATCTGCTGAAATACGACACTGCTCAGGGCAGGTTCGGTCAGGAAGTGACACATACTGAAAATTCCATTAAAGTCAACGGAGCCGAAATAATGATCTATGCGCAGAAGGATCCTTTGCAAATTCCCTGGAAGGATCATGAGGTAGATGTGGTGATTGAGAGTACCGGCTTTTTTGCAGATAAGGGGAAGGCTGAAGCCCACCTGAAAGCCGGAGCAAAACGTGTCGTCATTTCTGCGCCAGCTACCGGGGAACTTAAAACAATTGTATTCAATGTTAATCATCAGATTCTGGATGGCAGTGAAACGATTATTTCCTGTGCGTCATGCACCACTAATTGCCTGGCTCCCATGGCAAAGACACTGAATGATTCCTTTGGAATTGTGATGGGGCTCATGACCACCATTCATGCTTATACCAATGATCAGCAAACCCTGGATGCCCCGCATCCCAAGGGAGACTTGCGGCGGTCCAGGGCTGCAGCGGCCAATATCGTTCCCAACAGTACCGGTGCGGCAAAGGCTATCGGTCTTGTTTTGCCGGAACTGAAAGGCAAACTGGACGGATCTGCTCAGCGGATACCCGTAATAACAGGGTCATCCACCGAACTGGTATCTGTGCTGGGTAAAATGGTCACGGTTGAACAAGTCAATGGAGCAATGAAAGCTGCCAGTAATGAATCTTTCGGATATAATGTAGATGAAATCGTCAGCAGTGACATCATCGGGATGTCTTATGGTTCCCTGTTTGATGCTACGCAAACTAAAGTATTGAGTACGGGTGACCGGCAGATGGTTAAAACAGTGGCCTGGTATGACAATGAAATGAGTTACGTTTCCCAGCTGGTTCGCACAGTGAAGTATTTTGCGGACCTGATCAGTAAATAGTTTTCCATGAATCAGTTCGCTGATTATTCTTTTGCCGGACAGAAAGCACTGGTCAGGGTGGATTTCAATGTACCGCTGGATAACCATCAGGAGATTACTGATGATACCCGGATGCGTGCAGCTGTACCGACCATCCGGAAAATTCTTCAGGATGGCGGAAGCGTTATACTCATGTCTCATCTGGGCCGGCCCTCAGGAGGTCCGGAGGAAAAATATTCCCTTTCTCACCTGGTGCAGCATCTGGGTAGCCTGCTTCGGATTCCCATTAAATTTGCCAAAGATTGTATCGGTCCTGAAGCCCTAAAAGCTTCCGAGGAGTTGAAGCCCGGGGAGGTCCTTCTTTTGGAAAACCTTCGTTTTCATAGGGAAGAAGAAAAGGGGGATGAAGAATTTGCCCGTAAACTAGCTTCCCTTGGAGAGGTGTATGTCAATGACGCCTTTGGCACTGCGCACCGGGCGCATGCCTCTACTGCTGTGATTGCCCAGTTTTTCCCGCGGGCTAAAAGAATGTTCGGCCTGCTGATGGAAGCGGAAATAGGGAATGCGGAACGGGTATTGCATCGCGCGGAAAAACCTTTCACGGCCATTCTGGGTGGTGCAAAAGTTTCGGATAAGATTGAGATCATCAAGAACCTGATCATCCGTGCTGATCATATCATTATTGGAGGCGGGATGGCTTTTACCTTTTTAAAAGCCCTTGGTAAAGAAACAGGAAGCTCCCTTTGTGAACAGGACAAGCTCGGACTGGCCAGGGAGCTGATGGAACAGGCTAAGGAACATAAAACGGCCCTGATCCTCCCGGTTGATTCCGTTATTGCCGATAAGTTCGCTGTGGATGCTCAGGTAAAGGTGGTGGATAATGACCATATTCTCCCGGGTTGGATGGGCCTGGATATTGGCCCGGCCAGTGTATTGCAGTTTAAGGAAGTGATACAGGTTTCAAAGACCATCCTCTGGAATGGTCCGATGGGTGTTTTTGAGATGCCTCCTTTTTGCCAGGGCACCCGGGGTTTGGCAGATGCGATAGTATTGGCGACGGCCAGGGGCGCATTCTCCCTGGTGGGTGGGGGAGATTCCGTTGCCGCCATAAACCAGTTCGGCATGGCGGATAAGGTAAGTTATGTATCCACAGGCGGCGGAGCCCTTTTGGAATATTTCGAGGGAAAAGAACTGCCTGGTATAGCAGCGATCCGGGAAGGCTGATCTTTTAAAGCACCCATACCCGCGGATTTGATGAATTTCCGTTTACTGCAGATATTCCCTATTGCGGGGGCATCTTTGTTTTTTTCATCTGGCGCCGGATACTCTTATGATGGGGATGGAATCGTTCTGCACGAAGATTTCCTTTCAGCTTAACCGGTGGAATATTGTGCTTGATCAGATAAATCACGGATTCATTTAAAATGGCATTTTCATCTTCTATGAATTCATCCAGTTTACTGACCGGAAGTTTTAATATGAAATTGTTTCCGGTGGCAGACAGGGATTCAAAATCAGGGTTCAGCAC
>DATLTB010000036.1:0-9236 GCA_035533815.1 Chitinophagaceae bacterium | reverse complement strand
TGGGATGTAGTTCAAATTTTTGAGCAAGCTCGGTCAAAGTAAGTTGCTCCTTCAGTGCTTCAAGAGCAACTTTCGCCTTGAAACCTGGGGTGAATTTCCTTCTAGAATTATTCATAAACAACAAATTTAAGATGTTATTTTCACCTTAACCTGTTGTCCAATTATTGGGGAGTATTATAGATCAGCTGAATTTCTATCCGATCTTTTCGGCCTTTCGATCTCTGAAGGGACAGTAGCAAATATATTGACCCGCTTTACAGGCAAAACTCAAGGGGTGTATGCCCATATACAGCAGCAGATAGCCAAGGCTGAGGTAGCCGGCTGGGAGGAAACCGGAGAAAAGGTAAAGGGGAAAAAAAAGTTGGTTACACACCTATCAGAACCCCGATTGGACTTTTATCGGATACCATGAATCCAAGGGCCAGCAGGCCCAGGAGGCCTTTTTTCCTCAGGGCTTCCCCAAAACCACCCTGGTATCAGATTGCTGGGCCAGCCAACTTTCTATCCCGCGGCAGCCCATCAGGCCTGCATGGCTCATTTATTACGGGAGCTTAAAGCCATGCGGGAGGCTCACCCCAATCAGCCATGGCCGCAAAGGGTAAAAACTGTCTCGTCCTGAAATAGCTTTTAGGTGATATGCTATTTTAGGACGGGACAAGGCAAGTGGTAAATTTCACTAAAATAAAATGAAGAGTTACTTTAAGGCTTGAGAAATACCAATACCCTTGATTTATTCCCCTTAATTGAAATAGTCAGTAATCCGGATATCATCAATCCCAGGGAAAGGCTTAAAATTTGCTACACTTATTAACTGCAATTGCAAGATTTTAAAATTTAAATTATTGTAAACCAATTATTTAAATTCAATAATTGTGGAGCTGAGGGGAGTCGAACCCCTGTCCAAACGTAGTCCCCATAAGATTTCTACATGCGTAGCAATTACTTAGGTTGTCGGGACTCCGCCGGTGAATTGCCAACCAACATTGTCCTTAGCCATTTTGGTTCATATGCAGTTCATGGCATCCCGCATACTATCCCGCCATTTAAAATGATAGGCCCGGGAGGTGAAGACAGGCGCTCTCCGCCCCGGACATCATGGGCTTAATTCAATGAATTAAGCAGCCATTGCATAGCTGAAATTGCCATGTGAGATTTGAATATTCAGATTATCGTGCTAATTATCCAACGCACGGCATGCTTACCTATAAAGATCTCCGCTGTCAAAACCGGTCAGCCCCTTGTTGATTTCCAATGAAGAATCAAGGCAAAGTTACGAAATCCTGGGAAGGGATACGATTTCAATGTTTGAACCAGTGACGCCAGATATCCAATCCGTTGGCATATACAACCAGGGTCAGGATAATGGCTAATCCTACATATTGGGCATATATCAGGAATTTATCGCTGGGTTTGCGTCCGGTGATCATTTCAGCCACGATGAAAAGTGCATGGCCTCCATCCAGAACTGGGATTGGAAGGATGTTCATAATGGCCAGCACAATAGAAAGAAAGGCTGTCATAGCCCAGAAAGCCTGCCAGTCCCAAACTGCAGGGAACAGGTTGCCAATCGTGATGAATCCACCCAGAGACTGGGAAGTCTTGACCTGTTTGGAAAAGAATATCAGCTTCAATTGTCGGCCATAATCTCTGATCGTATGCATACCTTTGATCACTCCGGCAGGAATAGCCTGGAAAAAAGAATATTGGCGGGTATCAAAGTGAAAAAAGCTTTCCGGCGATTTGGGAAGGAATCCAACCAGGCCCATATTATTCAAATGGGCAAGAATGGTCACAGAATCGCTGCCATTTCGCAGGACACCCAGCTTCACATTGGTATTTTTAAGATCAGCTTTGGCTTTTTCAAATTCATTAAAGAAAAACACCGGCTTATCATTGAAGGAAATTATATGGTCGTTTTTTAAGAGTTTGCCGGATAAAAATACGGCAGAAGGTTCCACACTATCAACAAATACAGGGAATCTGGGTTCAAGGAAATCGGCCTTATTTTGCTTGATCAGCGCTCCAATAAAACCATTGGGTATAGTCAGTTGCATGGCTCGGCCATTTCTTGTAATGCCGATCATCTTAATTTGCTTAAGAATGATATCCGCGGGAACCGCTGAGAAATTATCCACTGGTTTTCCATCCAGGGTCACAATTTTATCCCCATCTTTCAAGCCGATGGTCCGGGCCAGGGAATCAGTAACAATGCCATAGGTGAGATTCTTGGCTGGCAAATAACTTTCCCCCCATTTCCATAGCATCATCGAAAATATAAGGATAGCCAATAAAATATTGACAGTCACGCCTGCTACAATGATGATAAGTCGCTGCCAGGCCGGCTTGGATCGGAATTCCCAGGGTTGAGGGGGTTGCTTGAGCTGCTCCGTATCCATGCTTTCATCGACCATTCCGGCAATTTTCACATATCCTCCAAGTGGAAGCCAACCAATACCATATAAGGTTTCTCCGATCTTTTTTTTGAATATGGCAAACCCGGGATCAAAAAAAAGGAAGAATTTCTCCACCCGGCATTTGAATATTTTTGCAGTGACGAAATGTCCGGATTCATGCAGGATAATCAGAATGGAAAGGGAAAGTATAAACTGGGCTATCTTAATCAAAATTACGCTGAAAGTCATTGTTGGGAATATAGGCTCGTAAATGAAATCTGCAAAGATAGGGTTTATCCGAGTAAAGGGGCCTGCTACCTGGCTTTTGCAAAACTTTAACAATCAGGCCAACACACGGATCATGGAGATAGCCAGCTCACGGGCTGCCCAATCACTGTCATGGTAATCCTGGAGGCCAGGATTCGGTATAAAGGGAACCCTGGATAATGTTTTTTCAATGATATCCGTCATGTCCAGGAAACCAATCTTATTTTTAAGGAATGCATGAACTGCTTCTTCATTGGCAGCATTCATAATACAGGGTGCATTACCTCCTTTGAGCATGGTTTCAATGGCTATGGCCAGGTTACGGAAAGTCTTTATATCTGGTTGCTCAAAGGTAAAGGCCGGATAATTCTTAAAATTGAAGCGTGGAAAGTTATTTACGAGCCGCCGGGGATATCCTAAGGCATACTGTATCGGGAAACGCATGTCAGGTAGACCCATCTGGGCTTTAATGGACCCGTCTTCGAATTGGACCATGGAGTGGATGATGGACTGGGGATGGATCACCACATCAATCTGTTCAGGCCGAAGATTGAATAACCATCTGGCTTCGATCATTTCCAGGCCTTTATTCATCAGCGTGGCCGAATCAACACTAATTTTTTCGCCCATCCGCCAGTTGGGATGCTGAAGGGCATGGTCCTTTTTGACATTGATCAGGAAATTAGGCTTCTTACCCAGAAAAGGGCCTCCTGATGCAGTCAATATAATCTTTTCAATCCGGCTGAACTGTTCGCCTTCCAAACATTGAAAAATAGCGGAATGTTCGGAATCCACCGGTATGACTGACACGTTTTTCTTCCGTGCAGTTTCCATCACGATATCACCGGCCACAACCAAGGTTTCCTTATTGGCAAGTGCTACAGGAGTTCCCTGCCCGAGAGCTGCCAGAACCGGTTTTAACCCGGCTACCCCAACAATGGCAGCAACCATCAGATCGATGGTATCCCAAACAGCCACTTCACAGAGGGCTTTGGAACCGCCGAGTACTTTAATGGGATATTCTGATAGGGCTTCTTTGACCTGGAGGAATTTACTCTCTTCGGAAATGACCACGGCTTTTGGCTGATATTGTATTGCCTGTTTGACCAGCAGATCTGATTTTCCGGCAGCAGTGAGTACCTCAATCTGGAATTTATCCGGATGAAGGTCTATGACCTGCAGGGCTTGGGTTCCAATGGAACCAGTAGATCCCAGTATGGCAATTCTTTTTTTATGGGAAGATGAACTCATAATCGGGTCTGAGGCAGCCGGAAGCGATACTATGGCGAAGATACATCCATTCTTTTTAGAAGGAATGGGTAGACCAGTTTAATGCAACAATCAATACAGATAATTCAATAATTCATCAGCAACTTGCCGGTCATTGGTCAGCCGGGGAACTTTATTCTGTCCGCCCAGGCGGCCCTTCGATTTCATATAATTTATAAAGCCTTGTTTCCTCACGGGTAGGATTACGAGGGGTTTAAGGATTTTCCCTTCGATTAAATCATTGTAATAAATGTTCTTTTGCCGGAGCAAGAGGTCCAGGTCTAGGGCAAAGGCTTCCATGTCTTGGGGAGGTTCTTCAAATTCAATAAACCATTCATGGTGAGGCAATTCTCCGCTGGTTTGGATTTTGGGAGCTATCGAGAACTCCACAATGCGCAGTTGTCTGGTTTCCGCAGCTTGTTTCAGGCTTTGTTCCACCTCTTCGCAGATCACATGTTCCCCAAAAGCGGAGATGAATTGGGAGGTTCTGCCTGTTACCAAAATACGATAGGGATTTACAGAAACAAACTTTATGGTATCTCCCAGGTCATATCCCCATAATCCGGCATTGGAACTGATGACCATGGAGTAGTTTATCCCTTTTTCTACCTGACCCAGAGAGAGTCGGGTAGGATGAGCATCTTGAATATCGTTGGCTTTTATAAATTCATAATATATACCTGAATTCGTATTCAGGAGCAGCCCTTCCTCATGGCGGGTATCCTGAAAAGCGAAAAATCCTTCGGAAGCAGGAAATGTTTCCAGAAAATCCACTTTCCGGCCGATAGCATGCAGCAAATTGGCTTTATAAGGTTCAAAATTCACTCCTCCGTGCACCAATAAATCGAAATGAGGGAATAATACTCCTACACTTTTGCCTGTGGAACTGGTGAGTCGGTCAAAATACATCTGCACCCAGGGGGGAATCCCGCTGATTAGGGTCATATCCTGTGAAAGGGTTTCTTCCACTATCTTGTCCAGCTTGGTCTCCCAATCCCCAATGCAGTTCGTTTCAAAACTTGGGTATTGGTTGGCCCTTAGGTACCTGGGAATATGGTGATTGATTATTCCACTAAGCCGACCGGTGGGGATATTTCCCATTCTTTCCAGCTCGGGGGAGCCGGAAAGGAAGATCATTTTGCCATCTGTGAACCTATTGTTGCCGGTTTCTGATATATAGCAAAGCAGGGCATTGCGGGCCGTATCAATTTGATTATCCACACTCTCCTTGGTAATGGGGATATATTTTATGCCGCTGGAAGTACCGGATGTTTTCGCAAAATAGGCAGGCACCCCTTTCCAAAGTACATTATGTCTGCCTTCCATAATGCGGTCGATATAGGTTCGGAACTTTTCATAATTCCTCAAAGGCACAGCTTCCCGGAATTCTTCCGGTGTGTTGATTTCTTCAAAACGATGTTCCCTGCCGAATTCGGTTTTCCTTCCCGTTTTAATCAAGGCAGCCAAGATTGCATGCTGATCTTCCAGACCATGCATCATGTCTTTCTTGATTCTGCTGCTGATAAATGCTGCAAAAGGCTTGGCCAGCAATGATTTAATTGCCATTCGTATAGTTAATGATTCCAGGTTTCCAGTCCAAAAGTATGCAAAAGCAAAACGGCAAGGACAATGGCAACCTGTATCCGTGTGGCCTTACCCTTATTATTCCCCAACCAGGCTATTTGGGTAGTATATCATCCGGGAATCAGCTGTTTTGGCTCGGGTGGCATATACAACTGGTTAAAGGTCGAAGGATAACACATAAATATTTTTTTGCAAAAACTTTGTATAATAAAAAAATTAACCCTAATTTTGCTTAAAATTATTTTACATATAATGTTCGCAGTCGTAAAAATCGGAAGTCAGCAATACAAGGTGCAAGAGAATTCGGAGATTTTTGTTCACCACCTGGGAGGAAATGTGGGTGATAAGCTGGAATTTTCAGAGATCATCCTGCTTCATAATGAAGGCGGACTTAGTCTGGGCAGTGCTATCAATTCGAGTATAAAGGCTGAGATACTGGATCATGTCAAGGGAGATAAGGTAACTGCTTTTAAAATGAAAAGACGAAAAGGCTTCCGCAAAAAAATCGGCCACCGGACCAGGTTCACTAAAATAAAGATAAATAGTATTGCATAATTTTCATATCTTAGAAAAGTTATTTTAGAATGGCACATAAGAAAGGAGAGGGTAGTGTAAAAAATGGACGGGATTCCCAGAGTAAAAGGCTTGGAGTAAAGATTTTTGGAGGGCAGGCAGCAGTTGCCGGAAATATCATTCTTAAACAACGGGGCACCGTTTACCATCCGGGAAAAAATGTGGGAATAGGCAGGGACTTTACTATATTTGCTATGACAGATGGAACAGTGGAATTCCAAAGGGGGAGAAAAAACAGGATGATGGTTTCAGTAAAACGATTTGACACTGCAGTTAAGGATTCAACCTTGGAAGGAAGTCCAGCTGCAGTTTTGCCATAAAGATTAAACCCAATTCATTTACTAACCCAAAATTCAAAACAATGGCAACATCAAAAAAGGCTGCCCCTAAGAAAAAGGTAGCAGCCAAGAAACCAGCTAAAAAAGCTGCTCCAAAAAAGAAAGCTGCTCCTAAGAAAAAAGCAGCCAAAAAAGCAACCAAGAAGAAAGCCGCTAAAAAAGCTGCTCCTAAGAAAAAAGCAGCCAAAAAAGCTGCTCCAAAAAAAAAAGTAGCTAAGAAGAAAGCCGCTCCTAAAAAACCGGCTCCCGTATCAGCACCTGCTGCTCCGTTCATGCCGACGGCTATGTAATCTTAAGCTTTTGCATTTTTTAAAAGATCCCGCCAAATTCGGGATCTTTTTTTGTCCCTACACGTCATTTTGTCCGGTATTATTAGACCAAATCTCCTAATTAGAAGAGTATGCCTCTGCAAAGGAAATCAGTATGTTTGCCTAATGGAAAATGAAGTCATCGCAGAACAGCTTTCGCTGCTTTCCAAACTAATGGAAATTCATGGTGAGGATGCGTTTAAGTCCAGATCTTATGCAAATGCTGCCTTTAGTATTGAAAAGTTGCCTTTCCAGCTGAAGGATACCGCTGAACAGGATATTTTCAAGATAAGGGGGATAGGAGATGCCATCGGTAAGAAGATTCTGGTCATGATCCATACCGGAAAACTTCCGCAATTGGAGGCCATCCGGGAAAAGACGCCAGCAGGCATTATTGATATGTTAGCTATTAAAGGGCTGGGACCAAAAAAAATCGCCACTATTTGGAAAGATCTCGAAGTGGAATCCCTGGGGGAACTTTTATATGCCTGCCAGGAAAATCGCCTGCTTCTGTACAAGGGATTCGGGAGCAAATCTCAGGAAAATATCAGGCAATCCCTTGAATTTTATTTCTCAAGTCAGGGATTATTCCGGTATGCGGATGCGGAGTCAGCAGCTTTTGAGCTGCAAACCACCATAAAGGGAATCCTAGATCCTTATCAGGTCATGCTCACAGGAGCCATTCGGCGCCAGGAAATTATCATTGACCGGATTGAACTGTTAACTGATGCGCCCGAAGACCGAATCAGAAATCTGGGGGTGGAGGGGTTAAAACTAGTGAATGTGGCCGGTGAGTATCTGGATTTTCGTTTCCAGGATAAATTCAACGTTCGAATTTTTATTGTAAATCCAGCCAAATTTGCCTGGAAATGGTTCGAAACCACAGGATCGGCAATTTTTATGGAGGAATTCCTTGTTCATTCCCGGGGGCGAACAATGGAAAGCGCCCAAACGGAGCAGGATATTTTTTCAGCTGCTGGATTGGCCGTTATTGATCCGGGTATGCGGGAGGGACTCGGAGAAATCCCCCTGGCGGCCAGTCATAAGCTGCCTCAACTAATCAGTACATCCGATATCAGGGGGATAATCCATTGTCATAGTAACTGGAGTGATGGGTTGAACAGCCTGGAAGAACTGGCTGAAGCCTGTCTGGTCAATGGATTTGAATATCTGGTAATCAGTGACCATTCCAAATCCGCATTCTATGCCAACGGACTCAGTCCTGAACGGGTCCATGCCCAACATCAACTGATTGATGAACTAAATGCCAGAATGGCTCCTTTCAGGATATTCAAAAGCATTGAATCTGATATACTCAATGATGGGTCATTGGATTATCCCAAGGAGATATTGGAAACTTTTGATCTGGTTATCGCTTCTGTGCATACTAATCTCAAAATGTCTCCTGAAAAAACTATGGCCCGATTATTATCGGCTATCGAAAACCCATATACTACTATTCTCGGCCATTTGACAGGACGCCTCCTGCTAAGCCGGCCCCCATATCCGGTGGATCATGACAGGATTATTGAAGCTTGCGTGGCCAATGGGGTGGTTATTGAACTGAATGCCAATCCCAGCAGACTAGACATAGATTGGCGGCATATTCCCCAAGTACTCAAGATGGGAGGACTTATTTCGATAAACCCTGATTCCCATGCGGTTAAAGGTTTTGGGGATATCCGCTATGGGGTGCTGGCTGCCAGAAAAGGTGGCCTGACTGCTGCAAATAACCTGAGTAGCCTTCACAGGGAGCAACTGGGAACCTATTTTCTTAACCGTAAAAAAGACCGTAAATAAATATTGGGTAACCCAATCATTATCACTGAAGCAGGGGAACAGGATATACCGGCTATCATCCGACTGGCCGGTCAGATCTGGCCTTCGACTTATAAGACTATTCTATTGCCGGATCAGATTAAATATATGATGGATCGTTTCTATTCCATTTCCGCGCTGAAGGACCAGATGGTATCGCAGGGAGATCGCTTCTTGCTGGGGAGAAGAGAGAAAGAATGGCTGGGTTTTACTTCATTTTCCTCCCCGAACCTTTCCGGGGACTACAAACTTCAAAAGTTATATGTTCTTCCATCTTGTCAGGGACAGGGTATTGGCAGGCAACTCATCCATGAAGTGATCCGGATTGTCCGGGAAAAGGGGGCTCCCTGCCTTGATCTAAATGTGAATCGGCTCAATGCTGCCCGGAATTTCTATGAAAAACTTGGATTTTTTATCATAGAAAGCCTGGATATTCCGATAGGTAATGGATTTTTCATGAATGATTTCGTCATGCGGAAGGTCTTTGACACCCTTTAATCGAGACTTAAGGGCTTTTAAGCATATTGCCCCCTGGATTTCTCCCTGGAAAAACCTAATTTTACAAAAAATAATCAAGTATGATGCCCACAGTTACACCGACTAAAATTGATTTTGCCTTGCCTTACCGGGTCAAAGACCTGTCACTGGCAGCTTGGGGAAGAAGGGAAATGGAGCTGGCGGAAGCA
>DATLTB010000035.1:0-29608 GCA_035533815.1 Chitinophagaceae bacterium | reverse complement strand
TTTTTTGTAACCACTCAGGACCCGGAATAAAGGCATAGGCCTTCATTAGGAATCAATCTTTAAAGGTTAAAGGTAGACAAGGGCTGATAGAAAAGTAAGTATTATCAGCCGGAGGAAAAATGGGCGATTTTCTCTAGGCATTCAGGGACATTCTTTCCTTGTTTGTTCAAGGTATCAATGATAGCGCGGTTCATGGCATATTGCCTTGCTCCCCGCGTTGTCTTGAACTGCCCGGATACTTTTTGTTTGACTTTGACATTTCTTATTGTGCGTTCTGAACCGTTATTGTCAGCCGGGACCCGATCATCGTGAAGGAAGGTAAATATCTTATCGGAGTGTTTATTCATCCTTTTCCAGAATGCCCTGATTTTCCGGGGTGCCTTATCCTGGGATTGACCCTGTAATTTTTGGAATAGCTGCTCTATATTTTTTTTCTGCTGTAAAGTACTTCCCTGTTTTTTCAGATCCTGGGCTTGTTTGAGTATGGTCTCCACTCCAGTAGGCCATGGCCGTTTCGGATACATCTGTTTCATCCCACAGAGTTCCCTGAGCAGGTGATCGGTACACACCTGGTGTTTGCCGGCAGGAGTAGACAACTGCATAGCCAGGCAATCTGATACCAGGGTGGCCTGAGGGAAGCCTATGGGATAAAACAATTCCTGGGCGACCGTACCCCTGGAGTCATGATATCCGATAAAGGTCCACTGCGGGGCCTGATAGGTATGGAACCAGCCTTTTTTACCGTTGACCTTGATGGAGGTCTCATCGCTGCCCACCACTTCGGCCTTTCCTACAGTTTGCTGGATATGCTCGTAAACCGGGGTGGCTTTCTGTTCAAAGCGGTCCAGGATATTAGCCACTGTTCCTTCCCAATGACCAGGTATGATCCTATCTTCTACTTCCTTAGGGCGCTCATGGATGCTGATCATGTCGGGGATCTTGCCCCGCTGGTCGGTGGAATGCTTGCGGTTCTTTCGCAAGCGCTTTTTCTGCCTCAGGTAGCTGATCAGTTCCTTGCGCAGTTCCCCTTTGGGTAACAGGTACAGATAGGTATATATGGTTTTGTGACTGGCCTGCATATCCCAATTGGTCGGATAAAGCTTCTGGAGTTCCTTGCTGATCTGCTGGGGAGACCACCTGAGTTTAAGCTTTTCCACAATAAAGCTATACAGTTTTGGGTTAGATTCAATCTTGCTTCCCCTATTTCGGGTTCGGGACAGATAATCTGAACAATGCTGAGCCAGCCACGCCCTGTAACCGGTACCTGTTTTGTTAAAGTATTTTATTTCCCGGCTGATGGTGCTAACGTTCCGGTTTAAAACAAGAGCTATAGACCTTAAACTATTGCCCTGGGAAAGAAATTGACTAATCGATTCTCTTTCATCCAGGCTTAACCTTTTATATTTAACCATAGCAACAAATTAAAAAAGTTAATCTGTTGCATTAGAAATTTGAACCTGAGATATTAATTTTCCAGATTAATGAATGTATTTATTCTTAACTATGCATCACTCCAACAAAGCAGTTGGATGACATTTCCTTGTCCACGTTCTATTTTGCTTAGGATGGCTTGGCAATATTAATTACGGGAGCCATAGTTGGAAAAGCGGTTGTTTGTCTTTCCTGAGCTTTCTTAAGTTATCAGCTAAACTATACTTCTGATCGGATGGTATTTTTGACATAATTTGTCATCAGGACTATTAATAACCTGGTAATTAAACAAATTGTTGAAGAAAGTTTATCTTAAAATAGCCGGACACCGGCATTAGTTTGGCTGGGTAGACTGGCGTTCCTGTAATTCTTAGCTAGCGTGTACAGATATCATAATGCATTTGAAATGGAATCTTCTATGGAGATACCTTCTGCATTAATCTGGTCACATTCCGGTAACCTTTTGTTTACCGTTTCTTAACCTTCCCCTGCCGCATTTTAAAATAGTTTTGCCTTGAATAAAACAAGGGAAATTAATCAGCATTTATTTATTCCAATGAGGTCAAACTATTTACCTGGGTGAAGAATATTAATTTCTTTCCCCGATGAGAATAGCCCCTGATTATTCCGGAATGCATCGCCAACAAATCACCCAATGATATGATTCATCTTTACCAAAAAGTATCCAGGTCTTGTTTGCTGTTATTGCTGGTCAGTATCTTAACCCGGTTCCCTGCTATTGCCCAGGAAATCACCGTTTCGGGCGTCGTCCGGGATGCCGGAGACCAATCTGTCATTCCCAGAGTGAATATCCAGGTCAAGGGGACTAACCAGGGAACGGTTTCTGACAAAAATGGGCTGTTCCATATCAGCGCCAGCCCAGATGCCCTGCTGGAAATCACCAGTATCGGATATACTCCGCGGGAGGTCGGGGTGAATGGGCAATCCGGCCTGGTCATCCTGCTGAAACCGAATTCCCAGGCATTGAATGAACTTGTGGTAACCGCGCTGGGCATCACCAAAAAGGAACGGGCCGTCGGGTACTCTTTACAAACCATTACCCACAGGCAGTTCACCAACGCACCAGACCCCAACCTGGTCAATGACCTCGACGGCAAGGTGGCCGGAGTGGATATCACCAACGGAGGTGCCGGGGTGGGATCCACTTCCCGCATCGTCATCCGGGGGGAAAATTCCTTTTCGGGCACCAACCAGCCATTGTTCGTGGTGGATGGAATGCCGATCAATAATGAAACTTATTTCAATGATGCTATTGAGAATTCCTCCAACCAGGGTACCTGGGCTGAGGTGGACTGGGGGAACGGGGCAGCCGAGATAAACCCCAATGATATCGCCAGCATTACGGTACTGAAGGGGGGTACGGCTGCTGCCCTTTATGGTTCCAGGGCGGCGAACGGAGCCATTGAGCTGACCACCAAACAGGGGAGTTCCGAGCCGGGAATGGTGGGAGTCAGCTTTACCTCCACCAATACCATCGAAACACCATTGAAACTTCCTCAGCTTCAGAATCAATATGGCGCAGGCAACGGACAGACCCCTTATCAATATGTGGATGGCACCCAGAGCTATGAAAATAACATACCCAATTTCGGATTGAAATTCGATCCTTCCACCCTGGTCAAGCAATTTGATGGTCCTGCAGGACCTTTCCAGGGAGCGGACCTGGTGGAGCGCAGCCTTCACCCCCAGGACACCCTGACTCCCACACCCTGGATCGGACATGCGGATCATTTCCGGAAATTCCTGCAGACCGGTTTCACTACCATGAACACCGTAGCCCTGAGCGGCTCTTCGAGCAGGGGAAATTACCGGCTCTCCTTAGGCAACATGTATAATTCCGGCATCCTCCCCAATACGGATCTCAAGCGCTATACCATGGCCCTTCGCACGGAGCATCATTTCGGGGATAAGCTGACCACCAATGTATTTGTGAATTATATCAACAGCAGCAGCGACAACCGCCCAAATATCGGCTATGGATCAGAAAGTGTGATGTACACTTTCTTCGGGGTGTACGGGATGCCCATGAACATCGATATCAATTCCCTGAAAAGCAAATGGTGGGAAACCGGACAGACCAATGTGCAGCAGAACCGCTACTGGGCCAACCATGATAATCCCTATGTGACCTTATTTGATAATGTCAACAGTTTCAAGAAGAACAGGCTGATCGGCAATGCCTCCCTTAAATATGATATTCTGCCCTCCTTAAGCCTGATGGTCCGCACAGGAACGGATTTTTACATCGATAACCGGGAAGGACACCGGGCCTTCAGCACCGTCCGGTTTCCCCTGGGGGGATTCCGGGAGGACAATGTGGGCTATTTGGAGAACAATACCGATTTCCTGCTGAATTACACCCCCAGGCTTCACTCAAAATTCACTGCCAGTATTTCGGCAGGAGGTAACCGGTTTATGCAGAATATCTCCTACACCAGGGATGTGGCAGATGCACTGATCACCCCAAACCTGTATAATTTCTCCAATGCACAAAGTCAACTGCCTACGGAGCTGGAAAAATTCAACAAGGAGATTTACAGCGCGTATGCATTCGGGGATTTCGGATACCTGGACATGCTGTACCTGAGTCTGACTGCCCGCAATGACTGGTCCAGCACCCTGCCGCTGAACCATAATTCTTATTTCTACCCCTCTGCTTCCCTGAGCGCCATCCTGTCAGACATGTTCCGGCTGCCCAGGCAGATCTCCTATTTGAAACTGAGATTATCCGCCTCCCAGGTGGGCAGGGATGCGGATCCCTATTCCATCAATAATACCTACCTCACAAATGCCCCCTTCAATACCTATCCGCTGACCACGGCCAATAATGTCCTGGCCAACGGGAACCTGAAGCCTTCCACGACGACCACCACCGAAACCGGGTTGGAGCTCAGGTTGCTGAATGACCGCATCGGAGTGGATTTCACTTATTATAATTCCAATACTGCCAATGAAGTGGTGCAGTTACCGGTACCGGTTTCCTCCGGATACTCCAATGCCTATGTGAACGGAGCCTCCATCAACAACCGGGGGGTGGAAATCATGCTCAGCCTGACTCCCTTTCGGGCCAGAAGGTCCGGAGGACTGGGCTGGAACATGAATTTCAATTTCAGCCATAACATAGGTACCGTGACGGCGCTGCCGAATGGTATCAAAACCTATGTATACGCCCAGATCACGCAGTACGACCGGTATTTCAGGTCCATACAGTATAATGCGGTGGTCGGCCAGCGGATCGGCAATATGTACGGGAATGGTTTTGTCCGGGATCCCAAGGGGGATATCGTTTACCAGAACGGGGTACCTGAAATCACCAGCACACAGAGTAACCTGCTGGGTAATTATAATCCCGATTTTATCCTGGGATGGTTCAACCAGATCTCCTACAAGCATTTTAACCTGGATTTTGTCTGGGACTGGCACCAGGGAGGGAAATTTTATTCCTATACAGAACTTGGCGTGCTGAACGGTGGCATGTCCGTGAAAACCCTGCCTGGCAGGGAAACCGGGATTATCGGCAAAGGGGTGGTGGATGCAGGAGGAGGTAAATATGTACCCAATACCACCCTGGTTTCTGCTTCCACCTATTACCTCGGCTATTATAATGCCAATAACAATGAAGTATTCATGTACAGCGCCTCATACCTTAAACTTCGGGAAGTGAGATTGGGATATACTTTTCATCACCTGTTCGGGGGATCATCCCCTGCCAATCTGAACCTGTCCTTCGTGGGCAGGAATCTGGCTGAATTCACGCAAAATAAGGATGTGAGCCCGGAAACACTGGCGCTGCGTGGTCAGCAGATCCTGCCAGGCACGGAGTTTCTCAGCATTCCGGCCACCCGGAGCATGGGAATTTCCTTAGGTCTTCATTTTTAATTCCAAAGACTTCAATTTTAATCACATGAAAAAGCACTTTTTTATCCTCGGCATATTATGCTTGACTGCGATGCTGACTTCCTGCAACAAGGAGTTTCAGCAGATCAACACCAATCCCAATAACCTGGAATCACCTGATCCCGGCTCCCTGTTATCCAATATCCTGGTCTCGGAATTTTACAATAATGTGGACATTGCCTGGACTCTGGGAAACGGGTACAGCCAGTATATGACCTTCAGTCAGGATTATTATAATACCGGCACCCGGTACCTGCCGGTGACCAATGAACCCTATTGGATCCCCATGTATGAAGCAGCCCGTGATGCCAACTTGCTTTACAATACTTCCCTACAGCAGCAGAACCCCCTGATGGAGGCCGTTGCCCTGACCCTGCGATCCTATGCGTTTGCCCAGCTGACTGAGCTCTGGGGCGATATCCCATATACCAGGGCCCTGCAGGGCAATACCGGAAACTTCACCCCTCCCTATGATCCCCAGCAAACCGTTTATATGGATCCCCAAATCGGCATACTGGCCTGCCTGAGAAGGGCTGACAGCTTACTCAAATCAGCCCCTCCCGCATTGCTTAACGGGGACATCCTCTATCAGGGCAATGCGACCAGCTGGAGGAGATTCATCAATGCCCTGAGGCTGCGGTATCTTTTGCGCGTATCTTCCCAGACGAATGTTTCCGCAGAAATACAAAGCATCGTCACTGACGGCACCCTGATGCAGAGCGCTTCGCAAAGCGCCACCATTGTGCTGCCTCCCTCACTACCCTATAACTTTCCCAGCCTGACCGAGCGTTTCGGGGATTTCCAGGTCAAATACATGAACAGCACATTGTACAATGTCTTTGTTTCCACCGGCGATTCCGCCCGGATGGTCACTTATTTTGCGGAGAACTCCACTGGTGTGCCCGGTATGTTCAGCTATAGTTACTATGGGGGAATGCCGATGGTGGTCAATGCCTCCAATGCCAATGTCATCAGTTCTTCCAATTTCAATTCCAGTTTCAGATCAGGGGATGCCAAAGTACTTAATGCCCGGATCATGACTTATGCGGAGCAGGAATTTGACTTGGCTGAAGCGGCCCTGAAAGGCATGATCCCAGGCAGCGCGGCGACCTATTATCAGGATGGGATCATTGGAGCCTATAATGAAATCGGGCTGACCTCCTCCCAGGCCAGTGCTTACCTGGCCAATCCCGCTGTGGCCCTTAATCTGTCGAACCCGGATACTGCACTATCCCAGATCATCACCCAGAAATGGCTGGTGAATATCAACAATGCTTTCGAAGGGTGGATTGAATACCGGCGTACAGGCTACCCGCAATTCCAGACTGGAGGATCGGTGAACCTGAACGGCGGGGTGATCCCCAGCCGTTTCCTGTATCCCACCACGGAAAAATCCATCAATGCAGTCAACTACAATAAAGAGATCCAGGTGATGGGCGGAACAGAGGTGACCACTTACAAGGCCTGGTGGGAAAAATAGCCGAAGCCATTTCGGGAAATACTTTTAGGTAACTATATTCTTACAGGGACAAATTAGGTATTTTTGTTTATGCTCAAAGCCTACAAATACAGGATATATCCGACCAAAGAGTAACAGGAGCTGATGAATAAGACTTTTGGCTGCACCCGGTATGTGTATAATACCTGTTTGTATCTGCGAAAATGGTTATGGGAACGCCGTCAATCCATTAGTGCTTTTGATCTGATGAAACAATTAGCTGAAGCAAAAAAAGAAATATCTTGGCTCCGGGAACCCGACAGCCAGTCCCTGAATACGGCCATATTGAACATGGATAAAGCCTATCAGCATTTCTTTAGAGGAGGGGGATTTCCCAACTATAAAAAACGGGGAGGACATCAGTCATTTCAATGTCCTTGTAATAAGAGGGAAATTAATTGGGATAAATCTACCTTAACCATCCCGAAAATGGTGGATATTCCCATAGTCTTATCCCGTAGGTTTGAGGGTAAGATAAAAACAGTAACCATTAGTATTACCCCTACGGGAAAATACTTCGCTTCTATCTTGGTGGATAGGGAACTAAAACTTCCCGTGAAACCAATGATAGAAGAGGGAAATACCTTGGGGATCGATCTTGGACTAAAGGATTTTGTGATTACTTCCGATGGGATTAAAATTCCTTCCCCTAAATTCCTAAGACAGAAAATGGACAGACTTAAAATCCTTCAAAGAAGGGCTTCCCATCACCAGAAAGGATGTGGGAAAAGGAAGAAAACTAACCATAGGGTAGCCATACAACATGAAAGGATAACCCACCAACGAAATGATTTTTTACATAAACTCTCTACCCAATTAGTATGTGATAACCAAGCTACCACATTGGTCGTAAAGGACCTTGCAGTCAGCAATATGGTCAAAAATCACCATCTGTTCCAATCCATATCGGATTCCCGATGGGGTGAATTTGTACGGCAATTGGAATACAAATCTGATTGGTATGGAAAGAATCTGATCCGGATCGGAACCTTCCAACCAAGTTCCAAGACATGTTCAGATTGTGGATATGTGTTGGATGAACTTGATCTTTCGGTGAGGGAGTGGACCTGTCCGCAGTGTGGAACATTACATGACCGGGACATCAATGCTGCAAGGAATATAAAGAAAATGGGATTATCAGGGTCCGGTAGATCCGAAGTGCCCGTGGAGCAGCGGCGGTTACGCCGGGTGAAGAAGCGGGAAAATATACTTGTCCCAATAAGTATATAGCAGTTACCTTACAATAAAGGGCATGGATTTTAATCTCAGCGACACGCAGCAAGATTTGACCCGGATGATCCGGGATTTCGGGAAAATGCATATTCAACCCCATATCATGGAGTGGGATGAACAACAGCATTTCCCCCGGGAGCTTTTCCAGCGGATGGGTGAGCTGGGGTTGATGGGGGTATTAGTCCCGGCGGCATACGGTGGCTCAGGGCTGGATTATCTGGGATATGTAACGGTCATCAGCGGAATATCCGCCTTTTGCGGAGGCATCGGATTGAGCCTGGCTGCCCATAATTCCCTTTGCGTGGGGCATATCCTTCAGTTTGGCAGTGAAGCACAGAAGAAAAAATATTTGCCGGGGCTTTCCAGCGGCCAATGGATCGGCGCCTGGGGCCTGACCGAGGCGGGCACCGGTTCGGATGCAGCCAATATGGACTGTACTGCGGAAAAGTCCGATCAGGGCTGGCTGATCAACGGGACCAAATCCTGGATCACCCATGGGAAAAGCAGTGATGTGGCAGTAGTTATCGCCCGGACCGGAAAACGCGGGGACAGCCATGGCATGAGCGCCTTCATCGTCGAAAGGAATACTCCCGGGTTCAGGGGAGGGAAAAAGGAAAACAAGCTGGGTATGCGGGCCAGTGAGACTGCTGAGATGATATTTGATCAGTGCGTTGTTCCCCAGGAAAACCTTCTGGGCAGGGAAGGGGAGGGATTTGTGCAGTCCCTTAAAGTACTGGATGGGGGAAGGATCTCGATAGCAGCCATGTCGCTGGGTATCGCCAGGGGGGCTTATGAAGCGGCTGTCGCATATTCCAAAGTGCGCAAGCAATTCAACCAACCCATATCCAGCTTCCAGGCTATTGCTTTCAAATTGGCCGATATGGCCACCGGGATTGAAGCTGCAGAATTGCTCACCATGCAGGCAGCGGCACTCAAGGACAGGAACCTGCCAGTTACTCAGCAGGCAGCGATGGCCAAATATGAGGCTTCAGAAACGGCAGTGAAGGTGGCTACGGATGCCGTCCAGATTTTTGGGGCTTATGGATATACCAAGGATTATCCGGTGGAAAAATATTACCGGGATGCCAAGCTTTGCACCATCGGAGAAGGCACTTCTGAGATCCAGAAAATTGTTATAGCCCGGGAAATGCTGAAATGAGCAAAATGGCTCGGTTTTAGTTTTTCTTTCGGAAAAAATCGGTAACCTTATCCCCGAATTCCTTGGCTACTTCCTCTACCTCCCCGGAAAACTGACGAGCCTTTTCTTTGGCATTATCCGCGATGCTTCCCTTCGAATTGAGTATGGAATCCACAGTACCATGCAGAGATGCAGGTACCTTGCCCTTGATATAGGCGACAAAGATATCGGCAGCCTTCCGGGCCTGCTCTGCAGTCAGCCCGGCATTCAACTGAAGAGATTGGATGAGTTCTTCCATAGCTAGTAGTTTTGACCAAATATACTATGCGACCCTGAGTTTGGCAAGCGTAGATTTTTCCAGCTTTTCCCGGGCATAATCAAGGGTCAGCAGGAACTCCTTCTGGCGGGTAGATGGCAAATGGAACATGGCATCAGTCATGATGACTTCGCAGATGGTACGCAGACCCCTTGCCCCCAGCTTGTATTCCAAGGCCTTTTCCACAATGTAGTCCGGCACATCTTCGCTAATTTCCAGGCGGATATCTTCAGCTGCAAATAATTTCCGGTACTGTTTGAAAAGGGCATTTTTAGGCTGGGTGAGAATGGATTTCATAGTGGCTTTATCCATGGAATTCAGGGACGTCACCACCGGAAGCCTTCCCAGCAGTTCGGGGATCAAACCGAACCCCTTCAGATCCTGGGCATTGACGAAACGGAGGATATTTTTCCGGTCTTCCTCCTCCTTATCCTTATTGGCATTGAAACCGATGGTATGGGTGTGCACCCGCCGGGCGATGATCCGGTCGATGCCGTCAAAAGCTCCCCCGCAAATGAACAGGATATTCTGGGTATTGACCTTAATCATTTTTTGTTCCGGGTGCTTCCTGCCTCCCTGGGGGGGTACCAGCACTTCGGTCCCCTCGAGCAGCTTGAGCAGGGCCTGCTGCACCCCTTCCCCGCTCACATCCCGGGTGATGGAGGGGTTGTCTGACTTACGGGCTACCTTGTCAATCTCATCAATATACACAATGCCCCTTTCTGCAGCCGTAACATCAAAATTGCAGACCTGGAGCAGTCTGGATAATATGCTCTCCACATCTTCACCTACATAACCGGCTTCCGTGAACACCGTGGCATCTACGATCGCAAAGGGGACATGGAGCAGCCTGGCGATGGTTTTGGCCAGCAGCGTCTTTCCCGTGCCGGTTTCCCCGACCATGATGATATTGGATTTTTCAATCTCCACATCATCCTGAATCCGCTGCTGCAGTCTTTTATAATGGTTGTAAACCGCCACGGCGAGCACTTTTTTCGCTTCATCCTGGCCAATCACATATTCATCCAGAAATTTCTTGATCTCCACCGGTTTGGATATCTTCAGGGTGAAGTTCGTTGTGTTCTTGAATTGGGTGAGCTCATGCTCGATGATCTCGCGGGCGTTGGCTACACAGTTCTCGCAGATATGACCTTCCTCTCCGGCAATCAGGATCTTGACTTCATCTTTGGTCCTTTTACAGAATGAGCAATGAATAGGGGGTTCTTTCATATTTACCGGTTCGCTGTCCAGTTGGCATGGCCACAGGGAGGAGAACCACTTCCTTTTTTTCGCTGATAAAAATGGGTTATTTCGGCGCTGTATATTCCGGGATGCATTAAATCCGGCCTTGTTCCGATCCGGGACGCAATTCCTCAGATATCCATACAAAGGGCTTTGGGGATAGGACTATCCTGCTTTGCCGTATGGTAAAGATACGTAATTAAAGGGGCTTTAGCTGTTAAAACACCCGAATGGCCGGGTTAGGGGTTAGCGGCCTTTTTATGGTTCTTCTCCAGCACTTCATCTACCAGGCCATATTCTTTTGATTCCTCGGCAGTCATCCAGTAGTCCCTGTCACTGTCTTTTTCCACTTTCTTGGGGGGCTGGCCTGAATGGCTGGCGATGATCTCATACAGTTCCTTCTTGATCTTGGCAATCTCGCGGGCGGTGATCTCGATATCGGAAGCCTGCCCCTGTGCACCGCCGGAAGGCTGATGGATCATTATGCGGGCATGCTTGAGGGCTGTGCGTTTCCCTTTGACACCCGAACACATCAGGACTGCAGACATGGATGCGGCAATGCCGGTGCAGATCGTCGACACATCGGGGCTGATGAACTGCATGGTGTCATACATACCCAGGCCGGCATATACACTGCCTCCTGGGCTGTTGATATACATCTGGATATCCCGGCTCCGGTCGGTGGATTCCAGAAAAAGCAGCTGGGCAGTAACAATGTTGGCTACATAGTCGTCGATAGGTTCACCCAGGAAAATGATCCGGTCCATCATGAGCCTGGAGAAGACATCCATGGAAGCTACGTTCATGGGACGTTCTTCGATGATATAGGGTGTCAGGCCCTGGATGGAATGACGGGTATATTCATCGAAGGCAAGCCCCGAAATACCCCGGTGCCTGACGGCATATTTCCGGAATTCGTTATTCATGTACATGGGAATGGTGTTTTTGGATTATGTCAACAAATGATTCCAGGGAGACGGCTTCTTCCCTGATTGCAGAAACGGAATACACCCAGCTGAGCACTTTGGAATCCATGAGGCTGTCATATACCTGCTGCAGGTAATCGGTGTTCTTTTGCATTTTTTCCAGCATTTTGGGTATTTCCCCTTCAAGTAAATGGGGATAGTAAGTGACCAGGTCATCTTCCATCCGCTGCTGTAATTCCATATTCGTTAAATGCAGTTGATTTTCCCGGGACAGTTTGTCGCGGATCAACGTCCAGCGAAGCTGGCGGATGAATTTGGTATATTCTTCTTCAGTGGGTTCATGCGCTATTTGAGGGTCGTTCTTCAGCTTCAGCCATCTTTTAAGAAAGGCTTCCGGAAGCTCAATAGGGGTCCCATTAAGAAGTATTTCGCGGATCTGCTGGTAATAGGTATAGGAAAGGGAATCGTTACGGTACCGCATTTTAATCATTTCCCTGACCCGGTTGCGGAATTCTGTCAGATCACTGAACTTTTCGTCAGGGAAAATCTTCTCAAAAAAGGAATCATCCGTTGGAGGTTTTTCCACATGAAAGATCTCATCGATCTTCATCAGGAAGCTTCTTTGCGGCATATCTTCCGCGATCTTTTTTAGTTCCTTTAGGCAGTAGTCCATTTTTTGGGAATCAAACCCATCGGAAGGGGTGATCTCCAAATGGTCTCCGAGGCTTTTTTTCATTATTTCTTCCCGCAGGACTGGAGTAAACCAGTTAATATACATCTGGTCATTAAATTGATATCCTGCCGATTCAGGTTGATTTTCATTCCGGTTTTCGTTTTCCCTGATTTCCTTAAAACTGACTTTGATGATGTCCTCTTCGGAAGTGATGAGGGAGGGACTGCTGAGCGTGCCTTCCCTTTCCCGCATGTGCAGGATCTCTTCATCCAGTTCCTGTTCATTTGCAGTCACCTCGTAAAAGACATAGGTTGATTTTTTCCGGATCAGGGGGATGTCAAAACTGGGTTTCAGGCCGATCTCGAATACAAATTCGTAGGGGGCAGGATGATCCATATCCATCATGTCAATCCTGTTTGCTTCTACGGCAACCGGTTGACCGATGATATCAGGCTTTTCTTTCTCCAGGTAAGATTTCAGTTCTTTTTCTACTGCATGGAGCACTTCTTCGGTGAACAAGGACCGGCCATGCATCCTTCTGATCAGGCTGGGAGAAACCATACCCTTGCGGAATCCAGGCAAAGAGGAAGTTTTGCAAAGCTTTTTTATAGATTTCTCGAATTCCGGAAGATAATCCTCCCCGGAGACCGTAATCTTGATCTTTTCATTCAGGGAAGCGATGGATTCGCGGGTGATGGTAGCCATGGTCAAAGCAATTGGTGAAAGCAATTATAATACCCCATATTTAACCTGACAAGTAGTCATTTTATGCCCCTATTATGGCATAAAAACGGGTTTAGTGCGGGTGAAGGGACTCGAACCCCCATGCCGTGAAGCTCCAGATCCTAAGTCTGGCGTGTCTACCAGTTTCACCACACCCGCCCGGGAATAAAGGAGGGCAAAGTTAAGGTTTTAGCAGTCAGTGAAAAATGTCGTTTTGACCGCAGGGAACCTCCGGCAGGTATTCCTGGTTTAGCAGGGGAATCCGTAAATTTGGATTATGCTGGAACTGATGTCCCCCCGCAAAGTGTACCATTTTTCCCCCGAGCAGGAGAAAAAGGAAATCGTGCGCCAGTACAGGGCCCTGCTCAGGGCGCTGAAGACAAAACTGAAAAAGGGGGACAAGGAGCTCGTGCGCGTGGCTTTTGAAATGGCTGCCGAGGCACACCGGGATATGCGCCGCAAATCCGGTGAACCCTATATCCTGCATCCGCTGGCCGTTGCCCTGATCAGCGTGGATGAGATTGGACTTGGGGTGACTTCCGCGATCTGTGCCCTTCTTCATGATACGGTGGAGGATACGGAAGTGACGCTGGAAGACGTGGATCGGGAATTCGGGACCCTTTGTGCGAAGATCATTGACGGACTGACTAAAATATCCAATGTCATAGATTCGGGCAACAGCACCGAACAGGCTGAAAACTTCAAGAAAATCCTGCTGACCCTGGCCGATGATCCGCGGGTCATCCTGATCAAACTGGCCGACCGACTGCACAACATGCGTACGCTGGACAGCATGGCCCGGGAAAAGCAGCTTAAGGTCTCTTCGGAGACTGTATTCATCTATGCTCCGCTGGCCCACAGGCTTGGGTTGTATAATATAAAAGATGAGATGGAAGACCTGGCCATGAAATACACGGAGCCTGAAATGTATTTTGAGATAGCCCAGAAACTGAAGGATACCCGGCGGGAAAGGTCCCGGTATATCAATGAGTTCATCAAGCCGGTCCGTGAAGAGCTGGTCCGCCAGAAATTCGATCTGGAGATATTCGGCCGCCCCAAGTCCATTCATTCCATATGGATCAAGATGAAGAAGAAGGGGGTGACTTTTGAAGAAGTCTATGACTTGTTTGCCATTCGCATCATCATCAAATCTGCCGGAGAACGGGAAAAAGCAGACTGCTGGAAAGTCTATTCCATCATCACCGATTTTTACATACCCAGCACAGAACGTCTCCGGGACTGGCTGAGCAATCCGAAATCGAACGGTTATGAGGCTTTGCACACCACCGTCATGGGACCCGGAGGGAAATGGGTGGAGGTGCAGATTCGTTCCCAGCGGATGAATGAGATCGCGGAGAAAGGACTTGCCGCCCACTGGAAATACAAGGAAGGGGCCACCCAGGACAGCAAATTCGATGAATGGTTCCGCCAGATCAGGGACCTGCTCAACCACTCAGATACCAACACCCTGGATTTTCTCCAGGACTTTAAACTGAACCTGTTTGCGGAAGAAATATATATCTATACGCCCAAGGGGGACCTCAAGATCCTGCCTTCCGGATCCACCGCACTTGATTTCGCCTTTGCCATTCATACGGATATCGGCTGCCGCTGCATCGGAGCCAAGGTAAATTACAAGCTGGTGCCCCTCAGCCACAAGCTGCACAGCGGGGACCAGGTGGAAGTGATTACTTCCGGCAAGCAGAAGCCCAGCGAAGACTGGTTGAATTTTGTGGTCACCGCCAAAGCAAAATCCAGGATTAAGGATTCGCTGAAGGAAGAAAAAAGAATGGTTGCCGCCGATGGGAAGGCCGCATTGGAAAGGAAGCTTGAACATCTGGGAGTACCGGCGAGTGCCCAAAACATCAATGAGATCGCCCAGTTCTACAAGCAGCCATCTCCGCTTGACCTGCATTACCAGATTGCCGTACGCAATATTGACCTGCGGGAGCTCCGGCAGTTCCATGTCCTGGGGGACAGGATCGAGGCGCCCCGGACTCCGAAGGCCGCCGAACTCAAAGCAGGCGGTGAGTTGCAGAAGCAGGTGCCCAAAAAGGAGGCAGAGCTGCTGATATTCGGGGAAAGTTCGGATAAAGTAGCTTACAGGCTTGCCAACTGCTGCAAGCCCATTCCAGGGGATGATGTCTTCGGGTTCATCACCGCCGGGGAAGGACTTAAGATACATCGCACCAACTGTCCGAATGCCGCACAACTCCTCTCTCACTACGGACACCGGGTCGTAAAAACCAAATGGCTGAAAAACAGGGAGATCAGTTTCCAGACCGGATTAAGGATCATTGGTATGGATGATGTCGGGGTGATCAATAAGATCACCAATGTGATTTCCGGCGAACTGAAAGTGAATATTTCCGGATTGACTATTGAGTCCAGGGAAGGATTGTTCGAAGGGATCATCAAAGTGTTTGTGCATGATCTTGACGAACTGGAAGAGCTGGTGAACCGCCTGAAGAAACTGGAAGGTATCCAGTCCGTCAACCGCCTGGAGGAATGACCGGCCGTTAAATTTGCATCAGTCATTCCCCAATTCCCATTTTCCGCTTATTTTTGCCCGGCTTGATTCCTTTATTTCACTGGTTACAAATCACGATAAAAGATGGTAGACGTCATTTTGGGTCTTCAGTGGGGTGATGAAGGCAAGGGGAAAATCGTGGATTATTTTGCTGACCGGTATGAAGTAATCGCCCGTTTCCAGGGAGGGCCTAATGCCGGACATACGTTATATGTCAATGACCGGAAAATCATCCTCCATACGGTCCCGTCCGGGGTTTTCCATCCCCAGGTAGTTAACCTGATCGGCAATGGCGTGGTGCTGGACCCGGTTGTATTCAGGGGAGAATGTGAAAAGATTGCATCGTTCGGCATTGACCTGAAAAAGAATCTGTTCATTTCTGAAAAGGCACACCTTATCCTGCCGACCCATCGGGCCCTGGACAAGGCGTCGGAACAGGCAAAAGGGTTGGGAAAAATCGGATCTACCCTGAAGGGGATTGGCCCCGCGTATATTGATAAGACCGGACGCAACGGACTTCGGGTGGGGGATCTGGTCCACGGAAATTTTCCCGCAGCTTACCAAAAGCTGCGGGAAAGCCATATGCGGCTGCTTGATTTTTATGGATTCACCGAAGATATCTCCGGATGGGAAAGGGAATTTACCGAATCCCTTGAGTTGCTGAGATCCATGAACCTGGTCAATGGAGAATATTTTATCAATAGCCGGCTGAAGGAAGGCAAAAAGGTGCTGGCAGAAGGCGCCCAGGGAAGTATGCTGGATGTGGATTTCGGAACATATCCTTATGTAACGAGTTCAAGCACGATATCCGCCGGAGTCTGCACAGGACTTGGAATTCCTCCTCAGGAGGTGCAGCAGGTGATCGGCGTGACCAAAGCCTATTGCACCCGGGTAGGCAGCGGGGCATTTCCGACTGAGCTGACCAATGACACGGGGGAATTGCTGCGGGTGACCGGCAGTGAATTCGGATCAACCACCGGACGTCCGAGGAGATGTGGCTGGATAGATCTGGTCGCTTTGAAATATGCCTGCATGATCAGCGGGGTGACCCAGCTCGTCATGACCAAATCCGATGTGCTTGACCAGTTTGATCCGGTAAAAGCCTGTACGGATTACCGGGTCAACGATCAATACATCACAGAAATGCCATTTGACATCAATCACCTTGACATTCAACCTGTATATACCACATTTGATGGCTGGCAGCAAGATACGGCTGCCTGTACCCGCGGCGGTGAGCTGCCGCAACAAATGCAGGAATATATCCGTTTTGTGGAAACCCATCTGGGTAT
Organism: Chitinophagaceae bacterium; assembly: GCA_035533815.1. GTDB lineage: Bacteria > Bacteroidota > Bacteroidia > Chitinophagales > Chitinophagaceae > JANWKA01. The sequence goes on along the minus strand of DATLTB010000035.1, from coordinate 12,688 downwards.
CCCTATCCGTTATGTTTCCAATGGCCCGGGACGCGAACAGGTGTTGATCAGGGATTGAAAAAACAGCATTTTTACCCGGATAAATCCGGCAAAAAAAATTTGGCGGATTAAAAAAGTAGTTAAAACTTTACGGATACAATTTTGATCAACATGAAGGCGAAATCCGACAATGCGAAAAAGCAGGGTAAGCCACCTGATTCTTCCAAGCCTGGATCACCTGCTCCCAAACAAACCGGAAAAGATGAGGATGATCCCGAACTGGAAGATGAAATGATCACTGACCTTCCTGCTGTATCAGGCAAAAAATCAGAAGAAAGAGGATCCAACTCAGCGGACCAGGAGGACAAAGAGGGAGATGAAGATGAGCCGGAATTTGAAGATGAATGGGAAAAGGGGGACAGTGAAGAGGACTTTGATCCCGATTTCCAGGAATTTGATTTACCCAAATCGAAAAACAAATCAGGAAAGAAAAAGAAATCGGGGGAAGAAGAAGAATTTGATTTTGAAGATGAATTTAAGGACCTGGATATGTATACCGATCCCGCCTTCGATGAAGATGATGACGATGATTTCTGAGGCTTTCAAATTTATTTCCCATACGCGAGTTCCACTTTTTTCCTCCCGTTCAGGTTTCCTCCTTTAAAAACCGGTTGCTGAACTGGGCCAGCCGTTTTGATCCCTGTTGTTATCTGGACAGCAATGGATATGCTAATCCGCCTTCTTCCTACGAATGCCTGGTGGCGGCAGGGGCGACGGATGCCCTACAGGCAGGGGCCGGCGCCGCCTTCAGCCTGTTGCGCGAATTCCAGCAGAAAAAAAGAGACTGGATCTTCGGGTATCTCAGTTATGACCTGAAAAACGAGCTCGAAGCCCTTTCATCTGCTAATCCGGACGGATTGGGGTTTCCGGACCTGCATTTTTTCTGTCCCGGGATATTGGTCCTGCTGAAACCGGGAGAATTGGTCATTGCTATTGCAGGTGACCGTACGGAAGCTGCCCGAATCCTGGAGGAAATCAGGGAAAGCCCGGATATTCCTGAAGTTCAGGTAAGGGAAGCACCATTCTGCTCCGGTCTTTCGGACAGGGAATATCTGGATAGGGTTGGCAGCCTGCAACAACATATCCGGGCCGGAGATTGTTATGAAGTGAATTTCTGCAGGGAGTTTCACCGGACTGGCCATATCCCTTACCCCGTCAGCCTGTTCCAGGTCCTGAATTCCAGGTCCCCGGCACCCTTTGCCGCGTATTACCGGCTGGGATCCCGGCACCTGGCCTGTGCCAGCCCGGAAAGATTCCTGCGCAAGACCGGGCAGGAACTGCTATCCCAGCCCATTAAGGGAACGGCTCCCCGGAAAAGCCAGGCATCGGCGGACCATGATCAGTTCCTGCAGCTCCTGCACAGCGGCAAGGACCGGGCGGAGAATATCATGACCGTGGACCTGGTGAGAAATGACCTGTCCCGTGCTGCGGCAGAAAATTCAGTGCAGGTGGATGAACTGTGTACCATCCGGTCCTTTGCCCAGGTGCATCAGATGATTTCTACGGTGAGATGCAGGATCGGGCCCGGTGTTCATTTTATTGATGCCATACGGTATGCTTTTCCCATGGGATCCATGACCGGGGCACCTAAAATCCGGGTGATGCAATTGATCGAGTCCCATGAAACAGCCCGCCGGGGACTGTTTTCCGGAGCAGTGGGTTATATTGATCCGCAGCAGGACTTTGATTTCAATGTCGTGATCCGTGCTATCCAGTACAATGCCGCTGACGGGTACCTGTCCTTTCAGTCCGGATCTGCCATCACCTGCAGGAGCGTTCCCGCCCTTGAACTGGAGGAATGCCGGTTGAAGGCAGCGGTGCTTGCGGAGGTATTGCAGGACTCAGTGATTATTCCAGGTGGTTGAGGGCCTGCTCAAGATCAGGGTATTGATATTGGAATCCGGTGCCGGACAGCTTATCCACGGCAACCCGGCAGCTTTTGAGCAGTTCGGTCCCCATCTCTCCCAGGGCCAGCTTAAGCAACCATGGAGGAAGCCTGAGGAGCAGGCTTCCTGATCTATGCCGGGTGAACGCCAGGGTTTTTACCAGTTCCGCATATTGCACAGGCATCGGTGCCGCTGCATTATAAATTCCGGTCATCTCCGTGGTTTCCAGGCTGTGGACAAATATCCGGGCTGCATCCTGGATATGCAACCAGCTCATCCATTGCCGGCCGCTTCCCGGTATGCAGGCTAAGCCCAGCTGCATGGGTTGGGATAGCGCTTTCAGGGCACCGCCACGGGAGCTTAGCAAAATGCCCAGGCGCAGGATCACCATCCTTTTACCCAATGCTTCTGCCGGCCGGAGGCTATCTTCCCAGGCCATACAGGTCTGTCCCAGGAAATCCGGTGCGGCTGGATCATTTTCATGAAAAATCTTCTGGTCACTGGATCCGTAAAAACCGATGGCTGAAGCTCCGATCACGGCCCTGACCCGGTTGGGGATCCGCTGCATGGCTGCATTTAACAGTTTGGCTCCCCCTGCCCGGCTTTCCAGGATTTCCTTTTTGCGGGATTCAGACCATCGCTTTGCGGCAATGCTGGCTCCGGCCAGGTGGATGATAAAATCTGTATCGGAAATAGCCTTTTCATCAATGGTCCCCTGTTGGGGATTCCAGCGGAACAGCCGGATATTTTCTGCGAAGGAAGGGTTGGTATTTCCCCGGGAGAGGACATTGACCCGATATCCGGCTGTCAATAGCCACCTGCATAATTCCCGGCCCAGCAGGCCGGTTCCTCCGGTTATGGTCACGCTTTCCATGAAGGTGAATAATGTTTATCCCTGGTGCTAAAATAACGCATTTGAACCGACGTTAATCCCATGAGCCCGGCCTGATATTCAGAATTGTTAAATGATTGCAAATCTGCCAGTTCACCCTGCGGACCCCATGGAGTTTTTGGATTAACTTTGTGATCCGTATTTTAATTCCCATACTTCATGAAACGCATTGTCTCCGTTCTGTTCCTGCTGGGTGTTGCCTGGCTAACCCCACTGGCTCTCTGCGCCCAGCAGATCAGTTATTCGCAACCACAGCGGAACGACTATAAGAACACCGAATTTGAGATCATCGGCAGGGTGGGAGACAATATCCTGGTTTACACCAGTTACCGTAACGACTATACCATTTCTATTTATGATAACAGCATGAACCTGAAACAGGTAGTGCCAATGCCTTTTTTGCCCCCCGGCAGGGTGATCAATGTGGATTTCGTGGCTTTTCCACAGAAATTCCTGATCATCTACCAGTTTCAGCGCAGGAGGTGGGTATATTGCTATGGGGCTGAGATGGATGCTGATTGCCAGCTCAACGGGCAGCTTCAGTTTATCGACTCCACGGATATGGGCCCCGACCTGGTAAAAACAAAACTCTATTCCGTGGTCGTCTCTGAGGACAAAAGCAAGATCATGGTGTATAAAATCAACCAGGGCCGCAGGAACAGCAATATTTTCTACACTTTCCTGATGGACGGGGACCTGCGCCTGATCAACAACAGCCGGGTGGTGCTGCCCATGGAAGACAGGAAGGATTACTTAAGCAACTTCAAGCTGTCCAATTTTGGGGATTTCATTTTTGACAAGGTGGAATCTGGCACCCGGGTCTCCCTGGACAATGCCTGGATTATCAGAAAACCGGCTGACCAGGACACCATGATCTCCCAGGCCCTGGACATGCAAAATAAATTCCTGGATCAGCTGAGGTTAAAGCTGGATAACCAGGATAACCGGGTTTACATTGTTTCTTTTTATTATAATCAGCGCAGGGGAGATGTCCAGGGGTTGTATTTCGGAAAATATGATTGGGTGACCAGCAGTTTTGACCAGCAGAAATTCGTGGCTTTCGGGGAGTCCCTGAAAGAAAATGCCCGCACGGAGTCCACGGCCAAGGCAGCGTTTGATAATTATTTCCTTAGGCAGATCATCCTCACTGGTAACGGAGGGATGCTGATGCTGGCCGAATCATACTATACAGCTTCATCCGCCAGTCCATGGGACCGGTGGGATTATCTGTATGGCCCCGGGTCCTTCTACCCTTCTTATTATTATTCCCCGTTTTCACCCTGGTATTATGATCCCAATTCCTGGAATAACGATTATAATGTGCGGTACTATTATGATAACGTTGCAGTCTTTTGCTATGATCCCGATGGCAATATGCAATGGAGTAATTTCGTGCGCAAAAACCAGTTTGATGACAACAGCGATGCCCTGCTTTCTTACCAACTGATGAATACAGGCAATTCCCTGCACATCTTATTCAATGCCCCTTTCCGCAGGTCCTTCATGCTGACCGATGTCAAAGTATCCCCTGACGGAAGCATCAACCAGCTGCCAACATTGCGGGACCTTGACCGGGGATACCAGTGGATGCCCAAATATGGTAAGCAGATCAGCTCCTGGCAAATCGTTATACCCTGTATTTACCGGAATTATATTTGTTTTGCAAAAGTGGATTATTAACCTTATTTTCAATATGTGATCAATCGGTTCAGGCCCGCCGGTCCTCAGTCCATGGTCATGCTGGTGGCCTATACTTTGGTGATCAAGGGTTATTTCCTGCTCCATCCCGCTATGCCCGTGGCTCATCCGGCCGATGGGTTCCTGTTCAATATTCTGGCCAGCCGGCTTCACGATATTTTTCACGAAAACGCAGCCTGGTTCGTGTTGCTGAGCATGGTCCTGCTGTTCACCCAGGCCCTGGGGATAAACCGGATCGTCAACCGTTTCCACCTGCTGCCCAGAAACAGTTTCCTGCCCGCCATGAGCTATCTGCTGATCACCACATTTTTCAAACAATGGAATATTTTTTCCGCGGCCTTGCTGGTCAATTCCCTGATGCTCTGGGCATTACCCTTGATGATCAGCCTGTATTCCAGGGACTCAGCCAGGGATACCATATTTAATATCGGCATGATCACAGGAATTGCTGCCCTGGTATACTTTCCGGCCATCATCTTCCTGCTGTTGATCTGGACGACCCTGGTGATCACCCGGCCTTTCCGGCCGGCTGAATGGGTAATAGCCGTTCTCGGGCTGGTATGCCCATTTTATTTCCTGTCGGCATTTCTATTCCTTACCGGCAGACTTAACGTGCTGCTGAAAATTCCGTTTGCAGGGCTCAGCTATCCGCGTCTTCCCCAGGAATATTTGGCCCTGGCTTCCATGGCCCTCATCCTGCTGCTGTTTGCCTATAGCCTGTATCGGTTACAGCAGCAATATTATAAAATGCTCATCCAGGTGAGGAAGGCCTGGACGATCCTGCTGGCTTATATTCTGGTAGCTATCATTGCTTCCTTCATCAATAAAGCTTTTTCCATCAATATGTGGATCATGAGCATGGTGCCCTTTGCCATATTCACGGCCAACGCCTTCTGGAATATGAAAAGGAAACTACTGGCAGACATCATCCATGCTGCCTTGTTTGGCTTTGGTGTGGCTATCCAGTTCTTTACCGGTTAGACCGGACTGAAATTTAAGGTAAATTTAACAGCCGTCCCCGATTCCCAACCTCCTTTCGCTTCGTACTTCTATTGATAAAGCAGATAATTCGTGGTAATTTCGTGACTATAAGATGAAATTCGGTGTAGTGATATTTCCCGGATCCAACTGCGACAGGGATGCGATGAATTCCCTGAGGGAAGATATGGGCCAGGAAGTTATTCCCCTTTGGCATAAGGACAGGGACATTTCCATGTTCTCTACCAGGGATTGCATTATCCTTCCCGGGGGGTTCTCTTACGGTGATTACCTCAGGTGTGGGGCCCTGGCCCGTTTCAGTCCGATGATGGAAAGTGTGGCTGCATTTGCCGGCAAGGGGGGAACCGTGCTGGGTATCTGCAATGGCTTTCAGATCCTCTGCGAATCTGGTCTTCTTCCCGGGGTGCTGGTCCGCAATGCCTCCCAGCAGTTTGTCTGTCAGAATATCTATATCACCACCAGGAATGCTTCTGTTCCGCTCACCCGAGATCTGGTGGGAAAGAACCTGAGGCTGCCGATTGCCCATGGAGAAGGAAGGTACCTGGCTGACCCGCGGACAATAGAATCAATGACAGTCCATGACCAGGTGCTGTTCCGCTATTGCAGCGATGACGGTCAGATCAATGAAGAAAATAATCCCAACGGATCCATGGAGCAAATCGCAGGCATCACGAACAGGGAAAGAAATGTATATGGGCTGATGCCTCACCCCGAACGGGCCACCAGCACAAAGCTGGGCAATACGGACGGACGATTATTCTTCCTTGGCCTGATCAAAAGCCAATAAAAAAAATGAGTATGAAAATATTATCCTGGATAACCGGTTTGCTGATCTGCCCGGTATTATTGCATGCCCAGATCCTGACCCCGGTCAAATGGAGCTATTCAGCCAAAAAACTCAGCGGCGGAGAATATGCCCTGCATATGGTTGCACATATTGATAAGGGGTGGCATATATATGCCCTGAATGCCGGAAACGGCCCCATTCCCACCAGTTTCCAATTTAAACAGTCCGGGACCCAGACCATTGGGAAGATGGCTGAGCAGGGGAAACTGATTGCCCATTTCGACAAAAGCTTCCATTCCACGCTGAGATATTTTGAAAACTCGGTGGATTTCGTACAGGTGGTCAGGGTTGTCAACTCAGTCAGGGCTGTGAAGGGCAGCCTGGAATATGAAGTCTGCAATGACACTAACTGTCTTCCTCCCAAAGACATTGATTTTACCATTCCCCTATGAGCTGGATTGCGGGGAGGCTGAATTCTTTTACGACGACGATGAAAACTTTCCTCTTGTGCGCTGCCTGGATGCTCTGTTTTGCCGGATCGGTGCCTTCCATGAATAAACCAGCAGGCAGGGGGATCACTTTCCGGGTCAGCAGCATTCCAGCGGTGGTTTCCGTAGTGGCAATGCCGGGGACCGGTGCAGATAATGCAGCCGGTAAATCCCTGTGGTGGATATTCTGGGGAAGTTTTGCCGGCGGATTGTTGGCATTGGCCACCCCCTGTGTGTTCAGCCTGATCCCCATCACGGTGAGTTTTTTTATCAAGCGGAGCCCGACCCGGGCTGCAGGCATCCGCAATGCCCTTTATTATTCCGCTTCCATCGTGATCATTTATACGGTCCTGGGGTTTTTGATTACGGTCCTGTTTGGCCCGAGCGCGCTCAATCAGCTGGCCAGTAATATCTGGGCGAACCTGCTTTTCTTTATCATTTTTGTGGCTTTCGGCTTGTCCTTCCTGGGGGCATTTGAAATCTCTTTGCCGGCCTCCTGGGCAAACCGGGCGGATTCCAAAGCCAAACTAGGCAGCTTTACCGGATTGTTTTTCATGGCGCTCACCCTGGTCATCGTTTCTTTTTCCTGCACGGGTCCCATCATCGGAAGCCTGCTGGTGGTGGCTGCCAAAGGAGGTAAAACTGGCCCCCTGACCGGAATGGTGGGATTTTCCCTGGCCCTGGCCATTCCTTTTGCCCTGTTTGCCTTATTCCCGGCATGGCTGAACCGGTTGAGTAAGGCCGGAGGATGGCTGAATTCGGTAAAAGTGGTCCTGGGATTGCTGGAACTGGCCCTGGCCCTCAAGTTCCTGTCCAATGTAGATATGGCCTATCACTGGCATATCCTGAGCAGGGAAGTTTTTCTGTCCATCTGGATCGCGATCTTCACCATAACCGGATTTTATTTGCTGGGTAAGCTTCGGCTATCCCAGGAGGAGCCCCTGCCTTATATTTCCATTCCCCGGCTGATGATGGCATTGGCTGTCTTTGCTTTTGTCATTTATCTGGTGCCCGGGATGTTCGGGGCTGAGCCTGGGGGGATCACCGCTGGTTTTCTGCCTGGATATTCCAGCTATGACAGCGGGATCTTCGATGGGAAGGGCAGCCCTGCTACCAGTCAGCCCGGGATGATCAAACCGGTCAAATATGTGAGCATATTCTCCGGATCCACGCCAAAAGGGTATACCGCATTTTATGATTATCAGGAAGCGCTATCCGCTTCCAGGGCGGAACAAAAACCGATCATGATCGATTTTACGGGCTGGTCCTGCGTGAATTGCCGGAAGATGGAAGCCGATGTATGGACAGACCCGAGAGTCCAGGCAGAAGTGAACAGCCATTTTATCCTGCTTCAACTTTATACCGATGACCGGACCGGACTCCCTGCCAAGGAGCGGTATAATTCCAGCTTCGACGGTTCCCGGATCCGGAACCTGGGAGAAAAAAATGCAGATTTTGAAATTGTGAAGTTCAACAGGAACTCACAGCCCTATTATGTTTTCCTGGATAGTAATGGCAATATGCTCAGCAACCGGGGATATGCATTTGATCCGGACCCTTCCCATTTCCTGGATTTTCTCCGGACGGTGGAAGCTGCATACCATAAAAATACAACCGGATTAAAGCCCTGATCATGGGAAACGCCGCTTAATGATCATGCAGGATATTTTTTTCCCGCAAAGTTTTTTTTAGTTCATTCGCAGGATTAAGTTAGACATACATTACCCTGATTTCATCTCATTTTGCTTATTTTAATGGCAATTAGTAAAAATGATTATGGCTGCAAATCATCTATTGGATACTAAAACGGTTAACCTGAATGAAATTTTAAGCAATGGTAAAATTTACCGGGTACCCCTTTTCCAACGGGATTATTCCTGGGATCAGGATAATTGGGAAAATTTATGGAATGATATTGAATTGGCCAATGAAACCAATAATGCCCATTACATGGGTTCTGTTGTTGTACAAAGGACCAAAGAAAAGGAATTTCTGATCATAGATGGACAGCAGCGTTATACCACATTAAGTATTTTGACATTGGCTATAATTAATGGAATTCAGCAATTAGTAGAAAATGATATTGAAATTGAAGAAAATAAAGAAAGGATAAATTTGTTGATGCGTCAGTACATTGGTCAAAAGGATCCAGCGTCACTCCTTTATTCCAGCAAATTATTTTTAAATGAGAATAATGATGCTTTTTATCAAAACCGTTTATTGAATTTTAAAGAACCAATCAGCGAAAGAAGATTGTCATATTCAGAAAAATTGATGTGGGGTGCATATTTGTTTTTTAAAAATAAAACGGATCAAAAGTTCAGAGACAAATCTGGATCTGACCTTGCTTTCTTTTTAAATAATGTGGTGGGAGAGTTAATGATGTTCATTCAAATTATAGTTGAAGATGAACTGAATGCTTACACCGTATTTGAAACTTTAAACTCAAGGGGAGTAGAACTTACTACAACTGATTTATTAAAGAATTATCTATTTTCACTTGTTGCTCAAAGTGAAACGGATCTTAAATACGTTAAAATTCAATGGAAAAAAATAATTGATGCGGTGGAATTAAGGGAATTTCCTGTTTTTCTTCGTTATTTTCTGGTGGCAACCAGAAAATTAATCACCAAGGAATATTTGTTTAAAGAGATGAAAAATTTTGTAAGAGAAGGTCAGGATGTATTCAATCTGCTGGATCAACTTGAGTTCTATGCTTATAACTATATTGCGCTCGGGAATCCTGATGATGAACTTTGGAATGCTGACAAGGAAAAAGGGAATGCCATTGGAATTTTACGGACTTTTAAAGTTACCCAATGGAAGTCACTTGCATTGGTTGCAGCTGAAAGGTTGGAAAGTAGTCAATTCAGAAGGCTTCTAAACTCCATTGTGAACATATCATACAGATATAATGTTATAGCCAAGGCCCAATCAAATGAAATGGAAAAGGTATTCAGCAAAGCATCTATAAATTTGTTTTCAGGAGTAAACAACAGTTTATCGGGTGTTTTAAACGATTTAAAACCATTATATATAAATGATGATGATTTTAGGAACTATTTCTCTTTAAAGCAATTCAATACAAAAAATTCAAATGATAAGCGGATTGCACGCTATTCTTTGTATAAGCTGGAATCCCAGGAAGAGGGAGGAAGCTTATTTGATTTTGAAACCGATCATGGAACGATAGAACATATTTTGCCTGAGAGCTACCCGGAGATATGGCATTTGGATTTCTCAGAAGAAGAATGGGAACGGAATATCTATATGCTCGGTAATCTTAGTTTACTGGAAGCAGCTAAAAACAAAGAAGCAGCTGATTTGCCATTTGAAGAAAAAAAGAACATATATGCGACCAGTAAATTCCAACTTACTAAAAATATTCGGGACCCATACTGGAAACCACAAAATGTGAAGAAAAGACAGGATCGATTAGCAAAATTGGCAACTAGTATCTGGAAAATTCAATTTTAATTTTTTTCGCTAATTCCCTGCGATTGCTTGGCAAATTCAACCGGGAAATTCCGCAAAGGGGAAATCAGGGGACCACTTAAGTTTTCTGGAGATTTCAGGAAGGCTTCTAAGTTTGTCTGTATTGTCTTAATTTTCCGGCACAAATTCAGGTACTGGCTTGCGGGATATGACCCCAGGCTCGTTTCAGGGGAAACCCGTGGATTGGGAATTCATCCGGAATACCATGATATAAAACTGGCATAAATGGGGATAACCGATCCGGATTTTTAACAGTAAAAGCAATACCTATGGTGAACAAAGGGAAAATAGGCCTGGTGACCGGTGCCAGCAGCGGGATTGGATTTGCGATCGCCAGGGCATTGAAGTCAGATAACTTTAAAATTATCGGAGTGGCGGGCAGGAAAGGTGTATTAAATCATTCCAAGGTCAATTGAGAGGCCGGAATATACTTAATCACGGTGCATGGGGTTTAAGAGAAAAATGGGAAAATCCATCTACTTTATATAGCAAAAACCGTCACTAAAAACTAATAATCAATTTGTTATGAATTATTCAACAGACCCAAAATAAAGCCTTAAATCAAATAACACTTTATTTTGTAATAATCAATTTTACCCAACACTTAAAGCAGAATATAGTCATTTAAAATGAAGATTATTTTTGCCCTTGATTAAGAGTATTTAATAATATCCAGTTAGATTTTTTCTAAAATTACTGAACGTACCAGGTCGTAAGATTTTTCTATTTCATAAGAAATGCCTGGGCGTAATAGGCCATCAATATCTTCCAAAAATTCTCTGTCCTTAATTTTTCTATCCATATTATTCAAAAATTCTTTCCTGGAAATAGCGTTTCCTTCCTGCTTAATATAAAGTTTCCAAGCCTCAATAATTTTATCAACATTAACGTCATTTTGCGTTATGCTATACCAAATATCAAATAGATCCCTGCCTTTTCTTCTTTGATATAAAGCTCTCAATTTAGTGCCTAAAAGTTCTTCCAAACAATAAGTGGAAACGATTGCCTCTCCTGTAAACCATTAGGATTCAACTTTAAAGTGGCTTTTAGTAATGCCATATATTGAAAAATGTTCCCGGCAGTTAATCTCAATTTTCAAACGCATAGGCACGTTACTTTCAGCATTGAGCCGGAATTCTATTGTATTATTATGTGCTTTTTGTTTAATAGTCGGTGTTCCTAAGAAGGTTAATTTTTCCCGAAAGGCATTGATGGTTTCTTTTATTGGCTCTCCTTTAATTTGTATCAGATCGATATCTTCAGAATAGCGTGCCTGTGGCTTAAGGTGTAACTTATGCAAGGCTGTACCACCCCTGAATGCTACCCTATCTTTTAAAAAAGGGTCGGAGTAAATTTCAACGAGGGTCCTTTCAATTACCAAATCCTGTTCTACCTGAAAATCGTCCTGCCATGGAGCATTATTACGCCAGGCCGTTATGTATGCCTGAGGTATCATAAATCCGTTTCAATGTCTATGTTAGGGACTACCTTCCATTCATTACCAGTAACCATCGTATCTGACTCTCCTTTTTGAGGACGTAATAATACCGGATAATGCTTCACTGTCTTTAAATATGCCAGCAGCGGTGAAGCTAATGATCGCTGATCCAGTATTTCATCTAAGATAAACCCCAGACGTTGTACAATAGCAATCTGTCCGTATCGTGAGGCTGTTTCCGCCAGCTTTTCTGCATGCATGCTTTCGGACAATTCTTCCAGCACTGTTGCCACCCTGTTAAAACCTCCTACTCGGTCATGATAATAAAAAAGATCAAGCGCCGTTAATTCCGGAGAGGATACTTTCAGGTACCCGGTATCTGTTTTTCTGTCTACAATATCCACGTCGCCCCATTGCTTTTTATAGCAGAAGTTAATTTTAATCTTATCACTATTAATAGGAAATAATACCGGTTTAGTGGTAATTACATAAAATTCCTGGGGCTGCTGGTGAGCAGCTCCATATATGGCTGCCGCACTTAATAAAGCGGTATAATAATGCCGGTTAAGAAATTCCATTAGTTCTGTTATAAACAACATTGGGGGTAAAACTCCACGACTTCTATATTCAGGCGGAACAATCACATAAAACTCTTTTCTTATTCTTGCCGCCTCCTTTTTCCGTTTCAGCCGCTGTAATGCTTTCCCCAATGCTTCTTCGGATAGGTTAAATTGCTCACGCAATTTTGGGAGTGTAAAGGTATATTTGCCTTTAGACCTAAGCAGGTCAATATAGTCTTCTAAATAATTATATGTTATTCTTTTATTCATAGTTATTGGACAAGATACTGGATGAAATATGTCCGGTATCTTGTCTGTAAACTTAATAAATATTTTTAAAATTGCTTAATCATCCATATCAGCGTACTAGTGTGATGATTATTAAGTTTTGCAACTTTTAGTATAT
>DATLTB010000034.1:0-7065 GCA_035533815.1 Chitinophagaceae bacterium | reverse complement strand
TCAGGGCTTCCAGGACACGGATCAGGTGTTCCCGGTTTTCCATATACCCGAAAAGGTGCAGGAAAATGATCAGCAGGGAACCTAGTCCGAGTATCGCTAATCCGGTCACCCCCAAACCCATCACGGACCCCCCGGTAAAGGATACTCCGAGGGCCTTGGTGAGGCTTGTTTTAGCTGCCTGTGCGGTTCTGACATTGGCTTTGGTAGCGATACGCATGCCATTGAAGCCGGCAAAGGCGGAAAGTACGGCACCCAAAATAAAGGCTATGGAAATGATCCAGCTGGAGTTAGGGTTCACATATCCCATATATCCCAACAGGATGGCCCCGATAATGACAAAATAGGTCAGGATCTTATATTCAGTTTTCAGGAAAGCCATCGCTCCATCGGCAATATGCTTGGCGATTTCCTTCATCTTATCACTGCCGGCATCCTGCCTGGTCACCCACCGGCTTTTACCGGTCATGAACAATAAGGCAATCACGCCCATGGCAGGAATCAGGTAGAGGAAATCAGTCATAATTGATGATTTGACTTTTACAGGGAGGGCAAAAGTAATAGATAAACTTCAATTTTCTAAGGATTTGAAAGCCCCCGCCAAATTTTCAAGCAGGTCGGTGGCTAGCATGGCTTCCTGGGAAAACCGGGTGGCCGCAATATCCCCGGCTAGCCCGTGAAGCCAGGTACCCAGGATGGCTGTATCTGCCGGGCTATAACCCTGGCAGAGGAGGCCGGTGAGTATACCCGTCAAACAATCTCCGCTTCCCCCGGTAGCCATGCCCGGATTACCGGTGGAATTGAAAAAACAGGTCCCGTCAGGTAAAGCAATCTGGGTAAACCTGCCCTTGAGCAGGATAATAACACCGAGTTCCCTGGATTTTTGTCTGAGCAGGTCAAGCCTGGAATAGGCATCGGAGGTATGGCCAAATAACCGGCCAAATTCACCCGGATGGGGAGTGAGCAGGCTGCCCCCGGGAATTTTTTCCATTAACCCGGGATGTAAAGCCATCAGGTTAAGGGCATCCGCATCCAGGACCATCGGATGCCCATAGCGGGCCAATATTCCATCCAGTAGCTGATCAGTTTCCGGAGAAGTTCCTAGGCCAGGTCCAATACCGAGAGCCCGGTACTTTGAAAGATCGGGGTTGTCAGCAACCTGGTCATCCCGGATCAGGCACATGGCTTCCGGCGCTGCAACCTGAAGGATATCTCTACCTTCCTGGGGGACCAGGCAGGTAACCAGGCCTGCACCTGCCCGAAGGCATCCCCGGGTAGCCAGGACAGCTGCCCCCATTTTACCCGCACTCCCGGCAATGATCAGCCCATGGCCAAAATCACCTTTATTGCTGAAGGGTTTTCTTTTTCGGTAAATCGAGTTCAGCATATCCCGGTCTGTCATCTGTAAAAGGGTAGGGGTCTGCAGGATAGTTTCAGGGGCAATCCCAATGGGAATGATATGGATTTCGCCGGCTGATTCGCCAATCCCCGGCAGAAGCATGGAAAGTTTATAGGAGGTAAAACTTAGGGTATGGGTGGCTTGGACCACCGGACCCTTCATTGGAAGATCGGGATGCATCCCTGAAGGCAAATCAATGGAAACAACGGGAGACCGGGAATTGTTGATGAACTGGATCGCTTCGGCTGTATTTCCTTCAGCGGGCCGGGAGATGCCGGTTCCAAGCAAGGCATCAATCACCAACATATCCATCCGGATATCCGGAAAATTTCCTGTTTTTGAGAGCCGGTGTAAAACGACTGGTTTGGGCAACAGGTCCAGATTCTGACGGCAATCCGGAGAAAGGGTATCTCCTTGTGGTATCAGATAAACCTGTACCTGATATTCTTTCCCGGAAAGTTGCCTGGCAATGGCCAGTCCATCCCCGCCATTATTTCCGGAACCGCAAAACACTGTTATTTGCCCCCCTGCGGAATAATGGGTACAAATCCAGCTGCAGCAGGCTGCAGCAGCTCTTTCCATCAGGTCAATGCTTTTCACCGGTTCATGGTCAATGGTAAAAAGATCCATCTCCCTTAACTGGAAGGCATTGAATATCTTCATGGGAATGATCACTAATGTTTTCCCGGTCCGGTATCATGACCGTAATCCGCTGGTTAGCAGCAGGGTCCCCCTGAAGTTAAGTAAATCTTTCCGAATCCTGGTCACCCGGATGGGGTGAAATGACCTGCAAATCCTACCGGAAATGCCTGCCGAAAGTATATCGTATGGAAAGCCCGAATTCCCCGGGGATAAAGCCGGTGAACGGAGTCAGTTCGATAGCTGGTTTCCAATCCAGGCTCAGGTTGATGGGGGCTTCCTGAAAAGTATATTCCAGGCCCAGGATACCGTCTATGCCGAATAAAAAGCCACTGGTATAATAGATCCCGTCATGGTAATAATTCACGTTATTGGTGAAGGACCCGATATGGCCTCCGAAACCAATATACCAACCCAGACCGGGAGTATCAAATTTCTGATGGTATTCATAAAGCCCCGTCAGGGTAAACCAGTAGGAGCCCAATCCCAGAATTCCTTCAATGGCTGAACTACCCGAAATATATTGTTGCAGGGTAATTCCAGAAGGGTCTCCCAGTCTTACGCCAAGGGCGGTTTGATAAGGAGCCTGTGCTTGAGTTTGACTGCTCAGACCGAATATGGCCACAGCAAGAATCAAGAGTAATTTTTTCATGAGAGATCTTTTTTAAATGTTGTATTTCCTTTATCAAACCAAAAACTCTGCCAAAGGGTTAATTATTGGAGGAAGGGGCCTTTTTTTCTTTAGGTAATGCATTGATTAAGAAGAGCAAACCTATAGTTCCAGACAGGGCGGAACCAAGAATGACGGCAATTTTGGATAAAGAAAGAACCCCGGTTTCAGGGTAGGCAAGAGCGGAAATGTACAGAGACATCGTGAACCCTGTACCGGCGATCATTCCGGTGGCCAGCAGTTGCTTCCAGGTTACCTGTTGGGGAAGATGGATGAACTTCAGTTTTACTCCGGCCAAGCAAAACAGGAAAATACCCAGGGGTTTACCGATAAACAGGCCACAGATGATGCCCAGGCTGATCCCGGAGCTGAAGATAGCTCCGGGGACAACAGGCAGATGGATGGCTGTATTGGCCAGGGCAAAAACAGGCAGGATCAGCCAGTTTACCCAGGGTTCCAGCTGCTTTTCCAATAAGGGAGCCATTTGCAGGGGCAGGCAGAGGGAGACCAGGATGCCCGTGATGGCAGTCGGGATGCCACTATTATACAGGCAGAACCAAAGGATAAGGGCCGGTATGACAAACAAGCCAAGATGACGGACCCTTAACCGGTATAGGCCAACAAGGAACAGGAAACATAAACCTGCCCCCGCAAGATAGTCCCCGTTGACCTTCCTGGAATAAAAAAAGGCAATGACCAGGATGGCTACCAGGTCATCGGTGATGGCCAGTGCGGTGAGCAATATACGCAACTGATTGGGGACCCTTTTGCCGGCCAGTGACAGGATACCCAATGAAAAAGCGATATCTGTTGTCATGGGAATACCCCATCCGGAAATATCTGGGCTATGGGTATTAAAAGCGAAGAAGATAAGGATGGGAAAGATCATTCCGCCCAGCGCAGCTATCGCAGGCAACCAGGCCTTCTTCGGAGTGGATAATTCCCCTGTAAGCAGTTCCTTCCTGATTTCCAGACCGGTCAGCAAAAAGAAAAAGGACATCAGCCCTTCATTCACCCATCCCAGGGGATTGACAGGCAACCAGGTCGGCCCGGGTATCGGGAAATGAGCTTGCCAGAAATGCAGGTATGCTCCGGAGTAAGCAGTATTGGAGATCAGCAGGGATACCAGCGCACAACAGATCAGCAGGACGCCGGTAAACCGCGTATTTTTTTCCGCTTTTGACATCCGCTGTTGGTTGATCTTCTTATACGTTCCCGGTCAAGTATGGGTTTCACCTGGAAAATGCAGGGGCTAATGCATCAGTTCGGTCTTTGATTTAGGTCGGAGCGCATCTTCCCACCTGAAATGACGGAGTTGCATCAGGGAGGGATTTGTCTGGGACAGGGGGTAGGTTGTTCCTGCTGCATCACGACGGAACACCACCCGGCTGACCTGGCTTTTTTTGGTGTCAAAATAGATGTCTATGATGGAACAGGAGGCTTTATTGACCCCGATATAGGCACCGCTGTCGTCCTTGGCATAATAAATACTTTCTGCATTGCCAATGGCATGCATCCAGTCCAGCTGGTTTTTGCTGAAATAGCCAAAGATCAGGTTGCCCTGAACCTGGTTATAGAAATTCGGTCCGGTCTTATTAATGACAAGACCGTTGCGGATCAGGTCCAGGCGACTGGCTTGTTTATCCTGGGTATGCAGGTAAATGGTATCTCCAGTCATCTGGCTATCTCCCGCCCAGAGTATGGGATTATGGTACATGCGGAAAGTGGAATCCCGGAATGAATAATATATGCTGTCACAAACACCCTGCAGGGAATCAGAATAAATCCGCACATGGAAAAAGGCTTTCAGGTATCGGTGGCCTGTGCTGTCTGTATCCTGGATTTTGCTGCTTGCCCCTTTTTCCGGATGCTTTAATGGAAGGTACCCGGGACCGGTGATGATGTTTTCTTTTTTTTCCGGAGCGGAAAACAGGCTATCAGAAGCCATAAATAAGGTATCCTTGTCCATCTGGTAAATAAGCAATGGTTTTTGGGTGGCCATCAGGGTTTGCAGGGAATCATTATATATGGAATATCCGGAAAGTACGGACATCTTCTGTGCAGTGTCGGTCCAAACGACATTGCCCTTGGCAATGCTCATACCGGTGACTTTATTGTAAAATAAGCTGTCTGAAGTGATGGTCTGCGAACTATCCACCACAGTGGGCCGCTGGTCAAACCGGGCAGCTCCTGTATTCATGTTGTAATACCCGCTATGGGTATAAATGATGGATTTGCCACTATGGATCACAGTGGGAGCCACAAAATAGGCCATCTTGGTCTGGCTGTTATACTGCAGGCTGTCGGTGTTCAGGATATACTGCGGATCCGTCAGCACCACATCTTTTTTGAAATAGGCCTGTTTCAGATCAGCAAAGTAATAACCGGTGACACTGGTCAGGGTGGTCGTGCCATTCACCAGCTTTCCCCCGTTCGTATAAGTACCTACCCGGGTGTTGAGGTCATAATCCAGTTTAGGGGTGGTCAGCACCATCTTCCCGTCTTCAAGCCGGGTATTGCCCAGGACGGTAGCTTTTCTTTCGTTGCCGAGATAATGCAGGGAATCTCCATAAACCTGGACACTGTCCTGATTGATATGGATGTCCCCGTAAGCATCCATGATATTGCTATTTTTATTGATGAATGCACTGTCGCAATCAAATAGGGTTCCATTTTGCATCATCTCCACATGACCAAGGAGTTTCTGGAGATTGACGGAATCATTTTTTGGGGTAATGCCAATGGAATAGTCGGCAGTGACCAATTGTATAATGGATGAAGAGGTATCAGGATGCATTGTGGTGTCTGACACAGGGGCCTCAGTCACCTGGGCTGCGGCTGTACTGGCTGCCCCGGTCAGCCAGCCAATCAGCAAGGCATTCAGGGAAATGATCTGCCAGCACTTCACTGCCGGGAAAGGGAATCTGCCGGCAGAGGATTATTTTTATCCTTTTTGCCGAACAATGAGAAATGCACATATCTTTTGGGGTTCAGCCTCAGGTCTTCCAGGAGTCGGTTCAGGTTGAGGCTGGAAGCCTGCAGATTTTCATAAAGCTTTTTGTCATTGACCAGCAACCCCAAAGATCCTTGAGATTTGGTTATCCTGGACAGGATGAGGTCCAGAGAAGCCATGGCCTGGCTCATTTCTATCAGGGTAGTATCCAGCTTTGCGCCGGAAACATCAGTCACAATCTTCCGGGTATTTTGCAGGATGCTGGTGATATTACCGCTGTTATCTTTCAGGCTTTCGGATATAGAATCCAGGTTTCGGACCAGGAGATCTGTACTGACCGCAGTCCGGGAAAACTGCTTCATGGTAATACTCAGATTGGCAATCGTGGATTTCAAATTATTCCGGGTTGAAGGATCGAAAGTGGAATATAAGGTTGATAAAACGGAATCCAGCCGGACCAGGCTATATTTTATCTGGCTAGTCACCGGTTGAAGGTTGTCCATCAGTTTTTCAGTCACAGATCCTTCCACCCGGGATTGAATGGTATCGTCCTGGGTAAGATATTCAGGAGAATCACCGAAATCAATCCGCACTACTTTGGTTCCCAGCAAATCTGCATTGATGATGCTGGCCACTGAATTTTTGGGGATGTTGATATCCTTCTTTATCACCATCTGGACCAGGATCTTCCCTACATTTCGGTCCATGACTGTAAGTCCCGATACGGTGCCTACGGTCAAGCCACTTACCTGCACGCCATCCGCCTGGGCCAGCCCATCCACTTTGGAATATATCGCATAAATCGTCATGTGGTGACTGAACAGGGTCCTGCCCTTCAGCAGATTAAATCCGATGATCAGCAGGGTAATGCTGACTGCTGTCAGGGCGCCGATCTTTGTTTCATTGGAAACTTTCAATTGAACCTGTGTTGATCGGGCCAAAGATAAAGAAAATAAAGCTGCCCAGCAGTTGTGGAACAGAATAGGGACGGCCCGATGTGAATAACTCAACCGCTGACTCGGATGCCATCCTGGTAAGCCACAACATAGGCATCCCGGAAACCCATCAGCCGGATATTCTCCAGGTGGCGGTCAGCCCTTTGCCGGGTACTGTAGCGCCCCAGCAGGTAGCGGAAGTGAATTCCATCTGCTTCCACAGTGACCGGTTCCCCGAGTTTTTTGAACCGCTGAGCGGAAGGTTTAAATACCTGGCTACTGACCAAGAGCTGGATCCTGAATATCGTGTCCTCCATCGCCTGTGGTGCGCTGGTTCCCATATTGTCCGGGCCGGTCGCCGATTCCGGAGTACTGGCTGAATCCGGGTTATCCCCTGGTTTCCATTGGCTGAGCTCATCTTTATATTTTACGATGGCGGAAGCGATACAGGTGACAATTTGTTGCTGTCCTT
>DATLTB010000033.1:0-5250 GCA_035533815.1 Chitinophagaceae bacterium | reverse complement strand
AGCAGGGCTGGGGGTCTGCCTGGAGCTTGAAGTTCCCCTTTGGACGGTGGGAATTACCGCGCCTGTGCCTTAACTTTCGACAAAAACACGCCCATGACCAAAAGATCCCTTTCGTTTTTAAGCCTTCTCCTGTTGCTGGTGGGCTCCATTGCTCCCGCAGGAGCCCAGTCTACCCACCCTTACCCAAAATCATATTTCCTGCTTGCAGGAACCTATGGCCCGGCAGACAGCAACAGCATTTTCGTGTACCGCTTTAACCCATCCACCGGGGGTGCCCGTTGGGTAGGAGCCGTAAAAGGGATCGAAAATCCTTCCTTCATCAACTTTTCACCCGACCACCGCTTCCTGTATGCGGTCAGCGAGACCCATGGGGGAAAGGGCGGATCGGTCTTTGCTTATTCTTTCAACCGGAATTCCGGAGCTCTGCGGGTACTCAACAGCCAGCTTTCCCAGGGAGATGATCCCTGCAATATCACCACGGACCATACCGGCCGGTGGCTCTTCGTAGCGAATTATTCCAGTGGAAGCTTCACGCTGTTTCCCCTGGGAAAGGACGGAAGGATCGGGCCCGCCTCCCGCAATATTCAGGATCATGGCCATGGATTCAATCCCCAAAGGCAGGAAGGCCCCCATGTCCATTGCGTCCTGGTCGCCCCAAACAACCGGGATGTCTTTGTTTCCGATCTCGGGCTGGACCGGCTCTTCACCTATGAGCTGGATCCTGCCACAGGCCATTTGGTTGCGGGAAACCCGCCTTATGCCACTGTGGTGCCTGGAAGGGGCCCCCGGCTCCCCATTTTCTCCAACGACCACCGGTATGTCTACCTGATCCAGGAAATGGGAGGCACCATTACCCAGTTTGATTACCATTCCGGAAAACTGACCACTGTAGCCACCGTTTCCACGATTCCGGCGGGGTATTCCGGGACTTTCACCGGGGCTGACCTGCACTGTTCCCCGGACGGAAAATTCCTGTATGCCTCCAACAGGGATGCCCTCAACGACCTGGTCTGGTTCCGGATCGATCCAAAGAACGGCCATCTCAGCTTTGCAGGAAGCACTTCCTCCCTGGGAAAGACCCCCCGGTATTTTTTGATCACTCCGGATGGAAGGTTTGTATTGGTCGGCCACCAGAACAGCGGCGATATCGTCGTATTCCGCCGGGATGTCCGAACCGGTAACCTGACTCCGACCCCGGAAAGAATCCCGGTCGCCCATGCCGTCTGCCTTCAACTTGTTCCCGAAGGGAGCTAGCCCTTTGAAAGACCTATGAATGCCAGGGTATCCATCCCCGGGTTCATGGAATTGGCTTAAAAAGGCTTATGCAGACCTGGTCCGGATCTGGACTTCAAGGGACAAAACCTCGGAATAAAAAGAAAGGGCGGGATTTTCCCGCCCTTTAAAATTAATCCCTAACTTCCTTACCGTTAGGCCATAGGTTTTTTAAATATAATCAGTGCAGGATTAGGTTTTCTGCATTTTTTTTATTTGCTTTGCATATTGTCTAATTAGGTATATGGAAAAATCAAAGTCTTCCACTCCCTCGCCCCATCCCTCCTGGGTACTCAAGCACAAAAGACCCGGAACTGAAGTCAGGAACATCAAGGGGCATTATTACCTGTATTCCATCAGCAGTAAATGGGATAGCGACAAAAAGCGTCCTGTAAAAAAGACCCTTGGGATTTTGGGAAAGATTACGGAAAAAGGCTTTGTGCAAAGCGATAAGCACAGGCTGAGAACTAAAAAGTTGGTGTTCGGTAAGGTATGGCAGCGGGAATTTGGCTTTACCCATTTTCTACAATCCTGCCTTCAGGACAGTGTTTACCATTTGCAGGAGCAATTTAGTGAGGACTGGCAAACAATTGTAGCGATGACATTCTGCCGGTTTGTGTATCAATCTCCGTTAAAGAACATGGAATTCCGCTTTCGGCACAGCTTTCTGTCAGAGCTTTATCCCGAAGTCAATTTGGACAGGGACCATCTCACTACATTCATCCGTTATTTGGGGGAACAAAGGGAGGCCATCAGAAATTATTTCAATGCCTTTTGGAATAATGACAAAAGGTCGGTTTTGTTTGATGTGAGCAGCATGACTTCCATGTCCAGGCTGATGGAGACCTTTCCTCAGGTAGGGTATAACAACAATAAGAATTTTGACCCCCAGCTCAATATCATGTTTATTCACGGGGTGGAGCAAAGGATGCCTCTATATTACCGGATCCTTCCTGGTAATATCCGTGAAGTGAAGGCTTTCAGCCTGTCTTTGAAGGAATTTGATAAAAAGGAGGTGACCGTAATTACGGACAAGGGTTTCTATTCCAACAAGAACCTCAAAGAGATGAGATCCGAAGGGCTCACCTATATTGTACCCCTACGCCGCAATGCCCCGTTGATTGATTACGCCAAATTACAACAGGGCGTGGCATACGAGCATTTAGACGGCTATTTTCAATTTGAAAAGCGCATTATATGGTATTATACCTTGAAAACGGCCTTTGGTACCCTGTATGTATACATAGATGATTTTCTAAAAGCAGAAGAACAACGCGATTACCTGATGCGAATAGAAAAATATCCAGACAAATACCAAATCAAGCTGTATCATTCCAGGCAGGGCCAATATGGAACCATTTCCTTACTTACCAATGGGAATAGCTCTGCCGAGGATACTTATGAAAACTATAAAACCAGAAATGAAATAGAGGTGCTCTTTGATGCCTACAAAAACATACTGCACGCGGATAAAACCTATATGCAAAACGATATTGCAATTGAGGCCTGGATGTTTATTAACTTTATCGCAATGCAGTGGTACTATATCACCTTTAACCTGCTAAAAAAATACCGGCTTACAAAAATTTATTCCCCTTTGGATCTAATGATGAGATTGACAGAGATAAAGAAAATAAAAATAAATGAGGAATGGCACTTGTCAGAAACAACAAAGGCTACAAACGATTTGCTTAAAAAATTGAAAATAACCTTACCTATTCCCTAAAATGGGAAGTTAGGGCTTAAGCAAGCTGCTGAAAAATATTTGAACGGGCAATAGGTATAATCCTTACTTAAAATTTAATAGGATGAAAATATTTATTTTTTTTATTTTGGTCAGTACCATACTAATTTTTTCTTGTACTCGGCAAATAAAAAATATCCCCGGAAGTAAAATTTATATCACAGATACAAGTGGGGATTCTTCTGATGAAAGTCTATCCGGGATTCTGACAGATTACCTTAACACTTATAACGAAGTGTTAAAAATTGACACAACATATATTGCATATTGGGATACTATGACAATTCATTTTAGATTTTATTGTGATTTTGATAGTGCAATTAATTTGCCAGAGAAATATATTCAAATGTATGGCCTTAAAGAATTTATTACACATAATTTTCAATCTGAAATCCATTATAAGGTAAATCATAAAATAGTCTTAGATACTATTGTAAAAAAATCAATGTTTGAAAAATATATTGACTCAAGTTTGGTTCACTATGGAATTGTTACAGCCCCAATTCTATCCAAGGAAAAAAATGGGATAAGAATTGAATATAGTATTTCAATACCGTTAACTGATGTTGGGAGGGAAGCTGAATTGAATATTGATACGAATGGAATAATGAAAATAAAGGTGCGCTGAAATAATATTCAAGAGGAAGATCATTACTATCCCTTCGGCTTGACAATGACGGGGATATCATCCAAAGCTTTAAACGGAACACCCGAAAATAAATACAAATACAACAAACATTCTGAACTGCAAAACAAAGAGTTTTCTGATGGTTCAGGGTTAGAATTATACGCTACAAATCTTAGCCCACATTGCAGTTATTTGGACGAAAAACATTGATTTTCAATAGTTTTCATGTTTTTGATTTCCGGCGGGGGACTACAAATTTTTTCTTTGTGAATGGCCGCATTTTATACCCTAAAGCGTTATATATCATAGCCACTTCATCGGTAGGCTCGCTGCATTGACGAATCATTATTTGTTCCTCATATTGAGTCACCATGGTGGTGGTTACCAACTTTTGGGTGTTCATGATTCTTGTGATATCCCGCCATTCATTTCTGATGCCCTTTCCCTTGAGTTGGTGGCGTATGGTGTTGACTACCCAATAGGCCAATAACCCCAGATGAAGATGGGCCATAGCCGCTTCATCTGTCTTGTGGTAAATAGGCCTTAGGTCAAGATCCGTTTTCAGTACCCGGAAGGTGGCCTCGATTTCACGTATGGTATTATAGATGGCCCATTGCACCGATTCTTTGTTCTGATCCAGCGTTGTCCTCAACAAATATTTCCCCTCACGGCTCTTAACATTCCTTCGGGGCCTTGTCAGGTCTTTCACTATGCCTTTTTTGTCTGCCTTTACCCGCAGATCATAAAATCTATGGACACTGGGATATTTGGCTTTTAATCGCCCGATACGTTCCCATACCTTCTGGGCTGTCTTAGTACCGCCTTTCTTGGCTACGGCTTCCCGTATCTGTTGCAACCCTTGCTCATAACGCTCGCTGAACCGGCTGTTCATGCCCGATTCTTTTACCGCTTTGGCGTGGCTGTGTACCTGAAGCCAGGTGTCGGAACTGTCTTTCACGTGGACCTTCTGCAGCACGATAGGCTGCTGCTTTTTATCCCATATCCGGACTGGTTTACTTTGGCTGTCGATCTTATATCTGGTCATGCCGGACCGGGACACACACATATAATCATACCCCTTTGTTCTGAGCATCGCCAGATTCTCATCCGTAGCGATTCCGGCATCCATCACTACGATTGGATTTCTGCCATTGGAGGATGTCCGCTCCGACAATTGATCAATGATGGAGCCAACTGTTTTGCTATCGGCGGTATTGCCTTCAAAGATCCGGGAATACTTTAAAAAACCTTCAATATTCACCACTACAGCCAATACGACGATTTTGGCATCATTTCGCTTTTCCTTGCTTCTGCCATACCGGGCAATGGCGCTACGGCGCATGGAGCCTTCAAAATAGGTATTGGTCAGATCATACAGGATGATCTTATCCTCAAGGTCGAATAATTCATTGGTGCGCTTGCTTAAATGCTTCTCCAGCCAATCCTTGATATCATTCAGCCTATGGCTGATCATGTATAGCTTGTCTTTGGTGACCAGATCCCGGGAGTATCCCGTCAGTTCGCAAACGGAGGAATTCTCCTTTATCCACCTGCTGGTATGCAGTTCGGAGGCCGGATAGGCAGCCCGGCTGATGATATGAGTTAA
>DATLTB010000032.1:0-15758 GCA_035533815.1 Chitinophagaceae bacterium | reverse complement strand
TGATCGAATCAGTGGCGGAGTATAATGACCAGCTCCTGGAAAAGTTCTTTGAGGATCCGGCTTCGATCACCGAAGAGGAAATCCATACCGCCGTCCGCAAGGCAACCATTGACATATCCATCATCCCGATGTTATGCGGGTCCTCCTTCAAGAACAAGGGGGTGCAGACCATGCTGGATGCGGTGGTGAGGTATTTGCCCTCCCCCCTGGATCTGCGGGCCGTCAAAGGACTGGATCCGGATACGGGAAATCCTATAGAACGCAAACCGGACGCCAAAGAACCTTTTTCCGCGCTTGCTTTCAAGATCATGACCGATCCGTTTGTGGGACGCCTGGCCTTTTTCCGGGTGTATTCCGGTCACCTGAATTCCGGTTCCTATGTCCTCAATACCCGGACAGGCCGCAATGAACGCATTTCCCGGATCATGCAGATGCATGCCAACAAACAGAACCCGATCGACTTCATTGAAGCGGGGGATATTGGTGCTGCGGTGGGGTTCAAGGATATCAAGACCGGGGATACCCTCTGCACGGAGGACCACCCCATTGTCCTGGAATCCATGACCTTTCCCGACCCGGTCATTTCCATAGCCATCGAGCCTAAAACGCAGGTTGACGTGGATAAGATGTCCCTGGCCATTGCCAAACTGGTGGAAGAAGATCCTACCCTCAAGGTCAAGACAGATGAAGAAACCGGCCAGACCATCCTGAGCGGTATGGGCGAACTTCACCTGGAAATCATCGTGGACCGCATGAAGCGGGAGTTCAAAGTGGAGATCAATCAGGGCGCCCCGCAGGTAGCTTATAAGGAAGCCTTTACCCTGGCGATAGAGCACCGGGAACTGCTGAAAAAACAGACCGGAGGCCGGGGTAAATTCGCCGATATTCAGTTTGAGATCGGACCCGCTGACCCGGTCTGGCTGCAGGAAAACAAAGATGAGCATTTTCAGTTCATCAATGATATCTTCGGAGGTTCCATACCTAAGGAATTCATACCGGCCATCCAGAAAGGATTCCAGCAGGCCATGGTCAACGGGGTGCTGGCCAGTTATCCCATGGATAATCTGAAGGTCAGGATTTTTGACGGATCCTTCCATGCGGTAGACTCCGATTCCATGTCCTTTGAACTCTGCGCAAAGTCCGGGTTCCGCGAATCGGCCCGCAAGGCA
This sequence comes from Chitinophagaceae bacterium, assembly GCA_035533815.1. Taxonomy (GTDB): domain Bacteria; phylum Bacteroidota; class Bacteroidia; order Chitinophagales; family Chitinophagaceae; genus JANWKA01. The sequence continues at coordinate 14,589 of DATLTB010000032.1, read as the reverse complement.
AAACCGGTATTGCTGGAACCGATCATGAAGGTGGAAGTGACCACCCCGGACCAATACATGGGGGATGTCACCGGAGACCTGAATCGCCGCAGGGGAATACTGGAAGGTATGGACTCCCGGGCAGGTGCCCAGATCATCAGGGCCAAGGTACCCCTGAGCGAGATGTTCGGATACGTTACCCAGCTCAGGAGCATGAGTTCCGGAAGAGCGACTTCCATCATGGAATTTTCACATTATGCCCCGGTACCGGCTGGCATTGCCGAAGAAGTGATTGCCAAAGTCAAGGGCAAAGTGAACGCTTTTTGACTGCCGGGGTGAACCCTGTCCAAATCCGTTCTTCCATAGCCAGCATTAGCTTTTTTTTCCGTTAATTTTACCCGCAGCCTTTAATTATTGAGGATGATATGGGCAGGATGATCCTACTGGTCACTTGGCTGATCAGTTTTTCCCGGTATACTTTATGGGCCCAGCAGACCTATTATCTGAGTCCCCGGGGCAGTGACCGGCAGGATGGACGATCCCCCCGGCATCCCTGGAAAACGATCTTAAAGTTAAATCACACCCATTTTTTACCTGGTGACCGCATCCTGCTTGCGGGAGGGGCTGTATTCCCAGGGACCATCATCCTGCAGCATTCAGCACCGGGGATGTCCATCGATCCCCTGATCCTGGGAAGTTATGGAAAAGGGAAAGCCACTATTGACGGAGGTAATGGGGATGCCATTTATGCCGGTAATTTTTCCGGACTGGAGATAACCAGGCTGGTGCTCAGGGGAAGTGGCATCCACACTAACCGGGGATCCGGCATTGAATGTTACGGGGATGACACCACGGCCCGGATCGCAGATATCCGTATCGCCCATTGCTCCATTTCCGGGTTCCGCCATTACGGCATCGTAATCTGGAGTGCGGCGTCTGCGGCGGTGAAAGGGTTCAGGGAGATCAGGATCACCCATTGTGAGGCCCGGGACAATGGCCTGGCGGGGATCGCCAGTTTCAGCGGCAACCAGCGGAGATATGTCCATAGGGATTTCCGGATATCCTGGTGCAGCGCAGATCATAATCCTGGCATTGCCTCCCTGACCAGTACCCATTCCGGGGATGGCATCGTGATGGGGAGCGTGGACAGCCTGATCATCTCCCATTGCGAGGCTTATGACAATGGCCGGTACAATGCCTGCAATGCCGGTGGTCCGGTAGGGATCTGGGTCTGGCTATGCAGGCATGCCCTGATCCAGCATTGTCTTTCCTACGACAACCATACAGGATCCCTCAAGGACGGGGGTGGATTTGACATTGACGGAGGATCGTCCGATTGCCTCATGCAATACAATTATTCCCATGACAACGACGGGGCAGGGTACCTGCTGGCAGAATACGGGGCCCTGCTTCCCTACAGGGACAATATCGTCCGCTTCAACATCAGCCTGAATGACGGAAGGAAAAACGGATATGGAGGAATCACTATCTGGGGAGCGTCCCCGGCTTACCAGGTAACGGAAAGCTATATTTACAATAACCTGATCCTTGCCGGTTCTTCTTCCGGCTCAACGGATACCCCTTCGGATGTCCGCCTCCTGGGAGACCATTTCCGGGAAGTGGTCCTTACCGATAATGTGTTCCTGGCCCGGGGAAGGGGATTTCTGCTCTGCAGTAACCATACCCCGGACACGGGAAAGATCCGCCTGATGTCGAATGATTATTTCCACTCCGGTTCCCCTGGCTGTATCCGGTGGGGTAAGGACAGCTGCCTGGGATGGAAGGATTGGGTGAGGATTGCCAGGGGCCAGGAAATGGTCCAGGGAAGGCTGGTGGGCTTTCAGGCGGACCCCCAAATCAGCTGGCCGGAAAGCAGGAAGGCGGTCATGGGATTTCGTTCCCTCCGGTCACCCCAGGTTCCGTTCCTCAACAAGGGGGTCAGGCCCGACCTGCCCCCCGGTCTGTTACCGGCAGCCCTTGATTATTATGGCAGGAGGATACCCCAAAGAAGCCCCTATTTTATCGGTATTTCTGCACGTTAATGCTAGCGGGATTCCAGGACGGCTGCTCCCGGCCGAAGGCCGGCAGCGGTGGCCTGCAGGGTGATTTTCCCAGGCTGATCGGTGGTCCTGATCACGACTAGGCACATCCCATGAAAGGCTTTGCGCTGACTGGCCCGGAAGGGTTCCAGGCTGATTTCATTGCCATTGTCCACCCCGGCGATCGTCCCCGGACCGGTTACCTTGAAATGGATGAGATTTTCCGCATCCGGCACCAAGACCCCATGGGCATCCTCGACCTTCACGGTCAAAAAGGACAGATCGGTTCCCCCGCAATGTAATATGCTTCGGTCCGGGATCAGCTGGATCAGGTTCGCCCTGCCGGCGGTGCTCACCGTATCGGAGGCGACCATCTTCCCGTCCCGGTAACCCAGGGCTACCAGCCGGCCGGGAGAAAAGGGGATTCTCCAGGCCAGGTGCATCTGATCCCTGGTCAGGAAACTGCGGACCCCGCAAGGTTTGCCATTCAGGAAAAGGGATACCCGGTCACAATTGGTGTACGCCCAAATATCAATGGGTTGACCGGGTTTCCAGTTCCAGTGAGGCAACAGGTGCACCATGGGCTTACTGGTCCACTGGCTCTGATAAAAATAATAGGCATCTTTCGGAAATCCGCAAAGGTCGATGAATCCGAAATAGGAACTGTGTGCCGGATAGGTGTATGGCGTAGGTTCGCCCAGGTAATCGAAACCGGTCCAGATAAACATTCCCGCCATGAAGTCCCGGTTCCGGATGGCCCTCCAGCCTTCCTCAGCGGAAGATCCCCAGGTTGCCCAGCAATTATCATAGGAAGAACATTCCATATCAGGGGTCTTCAGGGTATATTTATCCGCAGGCATGTGGTAGACACCCCGGGTAGAGAGGGCCGAAGTGGTCTCACTGCCGAAGAACAGGCGGTGAGGATACTGGGCTTTCTGCTGGTCATATTCACTGATGGAATAATTGATCCCCACGATGTCCAGGGCTGCTGCGAACCCGTTGAGATCCGCAGCCGATACGACATTGCAGGCGCTGGTGACCAGCCGGGTGGTATCCAGGGATTTTACGATCCCGGATAGCTCCCGGGCAATCTGTCCCCCGTCTTCTGCACCCTGCTCAGGGATTTCATTGCCGATGCTCCAAAGGATTACCGATGGGTGGTTGCGGTCCCTGCGCACCATATCCTGAAGGTCTTTTTTATGCCATTGGTCAAAATAGAGGTGATAATCGTATTTCACCTTGGGCAGTTCCCAGCAATCAAATGCTTCATCCATGACGAGGATTCCCATCCGGTCGCAGAAATCCAGCAATTCCGGAGCAGGAGGGTTATGGCTGGTGCGGATCGCATTGACTCCGGCTGCCTGCAGGAGCTGAAGCTGACGTTGAAGGGCCCGGTCATTCAGGGCAGCGCCCAGGCAACCCAGGTCATGATGGTCACATACTCCCCTGATCTTCAAAGGCTTTCCATTCAGGAAAAAACCCTTATCCGGATCAAAATGGATGGTTCTGATGCCGAAGGGAGTGCAATACCTGTCCAGCAGGAATTTACCCGAGTATATATCCGTTCGCAGGGTATAGATGGCCGGATGATCCGTGCTCCAGAGTACCGGTCCGGATACGGGAATGAGGGAACTGACCACCAGGCTGGTATCCGGAGGCAGGGTAGCCCTGGACCTGAAACTGTCCACCGCCCTGCCCCCAGGGTCTAGTACGGTATTGACCAGGGTAACCATGGCCCGCTGATCGCTGTCACTGCGGATCGTGATGGCTGCTTTTACCAGGGCCTGTTCAGGCCCAGCCACCGGGGTGGTGACATAACTGCCCCAGTTGGCCACATGGATGGATGAAGTGCGGATCAGCCAGACATGCCGGTATATCCCTGAACCTGAATACCAGCGGGAATTTGGCTGCAGGGAGTTATCCACCCGGACTGCCAGGACATTCGCGCTATCCCGGTACAGGTATGGGGTCAGATCGTAGATGAAGCTGCTGTACCCGTAGGGACGGTTCCCCAGGAAATGCCCGTTGATCCATACTTCGCTGTTCATATACACGCCGTCAAATTCGATACTTAGCCGAGTAGCGGTGTCGAGGCTTGTTTGGAAAGTCTTCCGGTACCAGCCAATACCTCCGGGCAGGGCCCCGCCACCGTAACCGGCGGGATTATCCGGGGAAAAATGACCTTCTATGCTCCAGTCATGGGGGAGATTGAGTTGACGCCAGCCCTTATCCGGATAAGCCGGTTGCTGGGCTCCGGGCAGATCCCCGAGATGGAATTTCCATCCGGTATCAAAATTCAGCTTCCGCTGGGCAGAAACCGGGGGATTCAGAGACAGGATACACAGGGACAGTATAATCACTGCTGAGCGGGGACGAAAGTCCATGGGAGGGAGATTGCGGGATAAAAACTGGCATAAAGATAAGCGGCAGTCGGGATTTCCTGAGGAAATTTCCCGGAACAGGGCCGGGGCGGTACAGCCCGGGAAGGGGACTGAGGAGGATAATTTATCCCCGTCAATGCTTTGCAATCTCAAATTATCCGCTTACCTTTGCCCTCCCAAATCCAAAAATGTGCGGGTGGCGAAGAACAGGGAAAAAACAGGAGGAAGCAAGGTGGGCGGATTGGAAATCAGGGCAGAGCACACTTTTGAATTATGTCCCAGAGAATCAGAATAAAACTTAAGTCCTACGATCACAACCTGGTGGACAAATCGGCTGAAAAGATCGTGAAAACGGTCCGCAGCACCGGCGCCGTCGTGACCGGACCGATTCCTTTGCCTACGGAGAAGAAGATTTTCACGGTGCTTCGTTCCCCGCATGTGAATAAGAAGGCCCGGGAACAATTCCAGCTGGCCACCCATAAGCGGCTCCTGGATATTTACACGTCTTCTTCCAGGACGGTGGATGCGCTGTCCAAGCTGGATCTGCCTTCGGGAGTCGAAGTGGAGATCAAGGCCTGACCAACGCCGGATTTTTCCCCGGAAGAGATCGGTTCCCGTAAATACCGGCATTGCCGGGACATGGGTAAAACATACCAATCCTGAGGATAGCCCGAACACCCTCAGGCGCTTGGTTAAAATAAAGCAAGATGAAAGGCATCATTGGTAAGAAGATCGGCATGACCAGTATTTTTGAGCCGAACGGTAAACAGACCGCCTGTACGATCATAGAAGCGGGTCCCTGCGTGGTTACCCAGGTTAAAACCATCAGCAGCGATGGGTACAATGCCCTCCAGATCGCCTTCGGCGAAAAAAAAGAAAAGCATACCACACTCCCCCTCCGGCAGCATTTCGCAAAAGCATCCACTACTCCAAAACAATTTATCCGGGAAATTCCGGATCCTTCCACCGGGCAGGCGCTTGGGGAACTGGTCACCTGTGCCATTTTCCAGGAAGGGGAATTGGTGGATGTGGTGGGTACATCCAAGGGAAAGGGATTTCAGGGGGTGGTGAAACGGCATGGGTTCAGCGGGGTAGGTGAATCCACCCATGGACAGCATGACCGCTCCCGGGCACCCGGTTCTGTAGGAGGTTCTTCCTATCCTTCTCGCGTTTTCAAGGGAATGCGCATGGCTGGCAGGATGGGCGCTGAACGAGTTAAGGTGAGGGGCCTGAGGATCGTCCGTATTTTTCCGGAAAAACATTATATCCTGGTCAGCGGATCCGTTCCCGGCCATAATGGTTCAATTCTCATAATCCAGAACTGATATGCAAGTCGATATTCTCAGCAGCGAGGGCAAGGCAACGGGAAGGAACATTGAGCTCCCTGATCATATATTCGGTGCGGAGCCCAATGACCATGTGATCTATCTGGCCGTCAAGCATTACCTGGCATCCCTGCACCAGGGCACACACAAGGTAAAAACCAGGATGGAGGTCAAGGGTTCATCCCGGAAACTGCATAAGCAGAAAGGCACCGGAGGATCCAGGAAGGGGAATATCCGTAATCCCCTTTATAAGGGCGGCGGAACGGTTTTTGGCCCCAAACCGCATAAATATGATTTTAAGCTCAATAAGAAAGTCAGGGACCTGGCCCGGGTTTCCGCCTTGTCCTATAAGGGAAAGCAACGCAATATCCGGGTGGTCGAAGATATAAAGCCCGGTGTGCCACATACCAAAACTTGTATCAGCCTGCTGGAAAACATGGAAATAGACCTTGCCTCCAGGAAGGTTTTATTTGTGTCAGCGGAATATACGGAGAACCTGCATTTATCCCTGCGCAACCTGTCCAGTGTGCATGGCATTGTCCTCAGTGACATGAACACCTATGATATCATGAATGCCCATTACCTGGTATTCACGGAAAGTGCAGCCCGGATAATGGCGGGAGAGGAACCGGTCACCGAACAAACCACGGAGGCCGCGGGAGTGTAAACATGATCAACAGTAAGAAAGCGGAAAGCCAATGAATTTGTCAGATGTGTTAATCCGGCCGGTAGTCACAGAAAAGATCAACCGGCAGACCGAAAAATTCGGACGCTATTATTTCATTGTGGACCGCCGGGCCAACAAGTTGGAAATAAAACGGGCGGTGGAGCAGTTTTACGGCGTGTCCGTGAAAGGGGTGAATACGATTACCGCGCCCGCAAAGATCAAGACTAAGTTTACCAAGGCCGGGGTTATTACCGGCAAAAAGCCAGCCCGTAAAAAGGCAGTCGTAACCCTGTCCAAAGGAGAGACCATAGATCTTTTCGGAAATGCTTAATGCCCTAACCCTGAAAACAGCAGACAATGGCCCTGAAAAAATATAAGCCGGTCACACCCGGTACCCGCTGGCGCATCGGCAATGCATTTGCCGAGATTACCCAGGACATACCGGAAAAAAGCCTGCTGGAGCCTGCAAAAGGTTCGGGTGGAAGGAATGCCCAGGGCAGAAGATCCATGCGATATATCGGCGGGGGACATAAAAAACAATACCGGGTCATTGATTTCAAGCGGGATAAGGAAGGAGTCTCCGCCACGGTAAAATCGGTGGAATATGATCCGAACCGCAGTGCGTTCATTGCCCTGCTTTTTTATGCGGACGGGGAAAAGCGGTATATCCTTGCTCCCCAGGGCCTGCTGCCGGGCACGGGGGTGGTCAGCGGTCCGCAGGTTGCGCCGGAAGTGGGCAATGCCCTGTTGCTCAAGCACATGCCCCTGGGTACGGTCGTCCATAACATTGAATTGCAGCCGGGGAAGGGAGGAGCCATTGCCCGGAGTGCAGGGACCTATGCCCAGCTAACCAACAAAGAAGATAAATATGTGGTGCTCAAGATGCCTTCCGGTGAACTGCGCAAGGTGCTGGGAACCTGCATGGCGACGGTCGGCACCGTTTCCAATTCCGATCATGCCCTCCAGTCCATGGGCAAGGCAGGCCGGAACCGCTGGAGGGGGATCAGGCCGAGGACCCGGGGCGTGGCGATGAATCCGGTGGATCATCCCATGGGAGGCGGGGAAGGAAAAGCCTCCGGGGGTCATCCCAGATCAAGGCGGGGGATTGTGGCCAAGGGACTGAAGACGCGCAAGCACCATAAGGGATCAGATAAGCTGATCATCAGCCGTAAAAACGTTAAAAAAGGGTAACCCCTACACACCAAGTATAAACCAAGCCAATGGCCCGTTCCGTAAAAAAAGGTCCTTACGTAGACTATAAACTCGAGACCAAAGTGCTCAGGATTAACGAAGGGAGCGCCAAGAAATCGGTGATCAAAACCTGGTCAAGGAGAAGTACGATCACTCCGGATTTTGTCGGCCACACCTTTGCCGTGCACAACGGGAATAAATTTATCCCGGTATATGTGACGGAATTCATGGTTGGCCATAAACTGGGGGAATTTGCACCGACGCGTAATTTCAGGGGACATTCCAGCAAGAGGGTGGAAACAACCTGATCAGGCAGATAAAACGAATTAACTAATCATCCATGGAAGCAGTTGCCAAATTAAGGAACCAACCGACCTCGCCCAGGAAAATGCGCTTGCTGGCGGATTTGATCCGGGGCCTGGATGTGGACAAGGCGCTCAATATCCTGCATTTTCATCCCAAACACCCGAGCGTGCCTTTGGAAAAACTGGTGCTGTCCGCCATTGACAACTGGAAACAGAAAAACGAAAATGACCGGGTCGAGGATGCGGGGTTATACATTAAAGTGATCTTTGTCGACGGAGGCAGGATGCTGAAACGCATGCGGCCGGCCCCGCAGGGAAGGGGGTACCGGATCCGCAAAAGAAGCAATCATGTCACCATCATTGTAGACAGCCGTACCACATTGATCACTGAACCGGAAGCACCGGCTGCACAGGCTGCAGTCATCCCGGTGGAAGCGAAATTGACCGAAGAAGGCAATCCTGCCATGCCAGTTCAGGGCGGGGAAGAAAAAAAGAAGGGCAAAAAGGTAAATCAACTTAAATAAGCATGGGTCAGAAAACCAATCCTATCGGCAACAGGCTGGGGATCATCAGGGGCTGGGACTCTAACTGGTTTGGCGGGAAAAAAGATTTTGCCATCAAGCTGATTGAGGACCACAAGATCAGGACTTATCTCAATGCCCGGATTAACAAGGGCGGGATATCCCGTATCGTCATTGAGCGAACCCTGAACAAACTCATCATCACGATCCACACGTCCAAACCGGGGATCATCATTGGCAAGGGGGGGGGTGAGGTGGACCGGATCAAGGAAGAGCTCAAAAAGCTAACCGGGAAGGAAGATGTGCAGATCAATATCCTGGAGATCAGAAGACCGGAAGTGGATGCCAATATTGTGGCAGAAACCGTAGCCCGGCAGATCGAAAGCAGGATCAACTACAAAAGGGCCATTAAAATGTCCATCGCAACAGCCATGCGGATGGGGGCGGAGGGAATTAAGGTGAAGGTCAGTGGCCGGCTGGGTGGCGCTGAAATTGCCCGGAGTGAAGAAATCAAGCAAGGCAGGACACCCCTGCATACCTGGAGGATGGATATTGATTACGCGTCGATCTTCGCCCAGACCGTATATGGAAAGATCGGCGTAAAAGTATGGATCTGCAAAGGCGAGATCCTCGGCAAGAGGGACCTGAATCCAAATATGCTGGGGGGCAAGGAAACCGGGGAGCGGACCCATCACGGGGAACGCCGCCCGCCCGAGCGGGAAAGGGGGGAAAGAAGGAATGAGCGTTCCGGTGAACGGTCTGGCGAACGCCGGGGCGGCGGAGGCAGAAGGCACTGAGCAGCACAGATGATTCAGCAGGGTTAACCGGAAAAAGAATTTATTATGCTACAACCCAAGAAGACCAAGCACCGCAAGATGCAGAAGGGTCGCATCAGGGGAAATACCAAGCGCGGATCAACCCTGGCCTTCGGCAGTTTTGGCCTGAAAGCCATGGAACCGGTCTGGCTGACTGACCGGCAGATCGAAGCTGCAAGGGTGGCCTTTACCCGGGAAATGAAGCGTGAGGGCAGTGTCTGGATTCGAATCTTTCCGGATAAACCCATCACTAAAAAACCCTTGGAAGTCAGGATGGGAAAGGGAAAGGGAGCGCCGGACCATTGGGCAGCAGTCGTGAAACCCGGCAGGATATTATTTGAAGCAGACGGAGTCCCGCTGAAAGTAGCCAAACTGGCCCTGGAGCTGGCAGCACAGAAACTTCCGATCCGCACCCGTTTCGTCGTCCGCGCAGATTATGCCGCGGAAGTCATTGAACATGTATAAAACTGCCTCGTATGCCTAAGGAAAGCATTGACCTGAAGAGCCTCAGCGAACAGGACCTGAAAACCAGGATCACGGAGAGTTCCCAGCAGTTGAAACGGGTCCGTTTCAGCCATGCCATGACCCCGGTGGAAAATCCAATGACCCTGCGTGCGCAGCGCCGCGATATTGCCCGGCTGAAGACTGAATTGAGAAAAAGGGAACTGGGACTCGGATAACCCCATAAAAATTGGATCATGGAAGAAAGAAATATTAGGAAAACAAGGATCGGGGTGGTCTCCGGTAACCGGATGCAGAAAACCATCACCGTCAAGGTGGAAAGGCGGGTGAAGCACCCCATTTATGGGAAGTTCGTCAAAAAAACGACCAAGTTCACCGCGCATGATGAAAAGAATGAATGCCAGCCTGGGGATCTGGTCAGGATCATGGAAACCCGTCCCCTGAGCAAGACCAAAAGGTGGAGACTGGTGGAAATCATAGAGAAAGTCAAGTAAATTATGATACAGCAAGAGAGCAGGCTGAACGTTGCGGATAACAGCGGGGCAAAGGAAGTCCTTTGCATCCGGGTACTGGGGAATTCCGGGCAGGATTATGCAAAAATCGGAGATACCATTGTGGTGACCGTAAAGGATGCCATACCGTCCGGGGGCATCAAAAAGGGTACCGTGACCAAGGCGGTCATTGTTCGCACACGCAATAAGCTTCGCCGCAAAGATGGATCGTATATCCGGTTTGATGACAATGCAGTGGTGCTGCTCAACCAGGCGGATGAACCCCGGGGTACCCGGATATTCGGACCGGTCGCCAGGGAACTCAGGGACCGTGGATATATGAAGATAATTTCACTTGCTCCTGAAGTATTATAACCGTATCTTTGCAGCCCGTTTTCCGGGGGTGAAAAACCCGGAGAACCAGGACTGCAGCCAAGTATCAGTGCATGAAAACAAGGTTTAAAAAAAAGGTGAAAATCAGGAAGGGCGACCTGGTGGCTGTCATCACGGGACGTTACCGCAACCGGACCAAGCCGCGTAAGGTGCTGGAAGTAATCCAGGATCCGGAAAAGGACCGGGTGAGGCTGCTCGTGGAGGGGGTCAATATGGCCACCAAACATACCAAGCCCTCCGCCCGCAATGCCAAGGGAGGGATCATCCGGATTGAAGCGCCGATTGATATTTCCAATGTCATGCTCTGGGACAGCGGGGCTGGAGCTCCGACCCGGATCAGCCGGCAGAGAAAGGATGGGAAGGGAGTGCGGATATCCAAAAAATCCGGGGAGGTAATCAAGTAATGGAAAAGGAAAAATATATACCCAGGCTGCAGACAACCTACCATAAGGAGGTGATTCCTGCGCTGATGAAACAGTTCGGATACAAGAACGTCATGCAGGTGCCCAGGCTGAGCAAGATCGCCCTGAACCAGGGAGTCAGCGGAGCGGTAAATGATAAAAAACTGATTGATACGGCCATCGAGGAAATGACCAGGATTTCCGGCCAGAAAGCGGTATCCACCCTTTCCAAGAAGGATATTTCCAACTTTAAGCTCCGTAAGCATATGCCTATCGGCACCCGGGTCACCCTGCGGGGAGTGAAGATGTATGAGTTCCTGGATCGCCTGGTTTCCGTGGTGCTTCCCAGGGTGAGGGATTTCCGGGGAGTCAGTGACAAATCATTTGACGGAAGGGGGAATTATTCCATGGGGATCACCGAACAGATCATTTTCCCCGAAATAGATATTGATAAGATCAGCCGGGTGAGCGGGATGGACATCACCCTGGTCACTACGGCGAAAACAGACCTGGAGGCGCAGGCCCTGCTCAAACAACTGGGCATGCCATTCCGGGAAACAAAGAAGGAAACTGAATTGGCGCAGGAAGAAATTAAGGTTCGCCAGGTAAACCAGTAAAATCAAGGATATCCCTTATTATGGCAAAAGAATCGGTTAAGGCAAGGCAAAGGAAACGGGTCATCATAGTGGCCAGGTATGCAGTCAGGCGGGCTGCGCTGAAGGCAGCCGGTGATTACGCCGCCCTGGACAAACTGCCCAGGAATGCATCCCCGGTCCGGTTGAAGAACCGCTGCCAGCTCACCGGCCGTCCCAGGGGGTATATCCGGTATTTTGGGATTTCCAGATCAGTATTCCGGGATATGGCCCTGAACGGAAAGATACCCGGTGTGCGAAAGGCAAGCTGGTAATGGGGAGATCGGAAAAATAAATTCAGACATCCAACAACACTGACATTTTACAGACATTATACAGATATTATGGTTACAGATCCGATTGCTGATTTTCTGACCCGGATCAGGAATGCCCAACGGGCGGGGCACCGCATCGTGGAGATTCCTGCTTCCAATCTCAAAAAACGCATCACAGAGATTTTGTACGAAAAGGGATATATCCTGAAGTATAAATTTGAAGATGACCCCAAACAGGGCATCATCCGGATTGCCCTGAAATATGATAACCAGACCAAGGAACCCGCTATTAAGACCCTGGAAAGGATCAGCAGACCCGGATTGCGGCAGTACGCCAGGCCCACCGAATTCCGCAGAGTGAAAAATGGCCTGGGCATCGCTATCCTGTCCACCTCCAGGGGGGTGATGAGTGATAAGGAAGCCAGCGTCCAGCATGTCGGCGGAGAAGTGCTCTGCCATATTTATTAATGGAAATCATGGAATGTTTAAATAACTGGATATGTCCCGGATAGGTAAAAGCCCGGTCAAGATTCCCGGAGGAGTAACGGTGGTGGTATCCCCGCACAATGAAGTTTCCGTGAAGGGTCCCCGGGGGGAACTGAAAAGGATGGTTGACCGGGATATTCATGTGGAAGTGAAGGAAGGGTCTATTTTGTTCAACCGGCCCACGGACCAGATCCGGCACCGGGCCCTCCATGGACTGTACCGGGCCCTCGTGGCCAATATGGTCAAAGGGGTCACCGATGGTTTTTCCAAACAGCTGGAACTGGTGGGCGTAGGGTATAAGGCATCCAACCAGGGTCAGTTGCTGGATCTCTCCCTCGGGTTTTCGCATAATATCATTTTTGAAATACCCAGGGAACTGAAAGTAAAAACCGAAACAGAAAAAGGGCAGAATCCGAAGATCACCCTGGAAGGTTCGGATAACCAGCTGCTCGGACAGGTGGCTGCCAAGATCCGCAGCCTGCGCAAACCTGAGCCGTACAAAGGCAAGGGAGTGCGATATGTGAATGAAATTGTGCGCAAAAAAGCGGGCAAGACTGCCGGGAAATAAGGAATCCTTCGGAGGCTGACCGATCAAATCAATGACCATGGAAAGTAAGTGGCAAAAAAGACAGAAAATCAGGTATCGGATCCGCAAAAAAATATCCGGGATACCCTCCATACCCCGCTTATCCGTTTTCCGCAGCAACAACGATATTTATGCACAGCTCATAGATGATGAGCATGGACATACCCTGGCTGCCTCATCTTCCAGGGACAAGGAGATCAATGGACAGAAAGCCAATAAGGTGGAAAAGTCGAAGCTGGTGGGAAAATCCATTGCTGCCAGTGCCTTGGCACTCGGTATCCGGGATTGTGTATTTGACCGGGGTGGTAATTTGTATCATGGCCGGGTGAAGGCCCTGGCTGACAGTGCCCGGGAAGGAGGGCTTCAGTTTTAAATCCACACAACGTACACTAAACAGGCATCATGGCAAAATATCCGATGGTCAGGGTCAAAGCAGGCGATCTGGAACTGAAAGAGAAAGTGGTTTCCATCAACCGGGTGACCAAAACCACCAAGGGAGGAAGGACATTCAGTTTTTCTGCCCTCGTCGTGGTGGGTAATGAAAACGGGGTTGTCGGGCATGGCCTGGGGAAAGCCAAGGAAGTGCAGGAAGCCATCACCAAGGGGATTGATGATGCCAAGAAAAACCTGATCCGTGTTCCTGTGATGCGAGGCACCATTCCCCATGACCAGCTGGCCAGGGAAGGTGCCGCCAAGGTGCTCATCAAACCCGCTGCACATGGTACAGGCGTGATTGCCGGGGGATCGATGAGGGCCGTCCTGGAAAGTGCCGGAGTAACCGATGTGCTGGCCAAGTCCCTGGGTTCTGCGAACCCGCATAATGTAGTGAAGGCCACTTTCAAAGCACTCAGCCTGTTGCGTGAACCCGTGCAGGTGGCCAGGACCAGGAATTTATCCCTGAAAAAGGTTTTCCAGGGATAGCAAGTAAACCGAGACGCAATGGATAAGATAAAAATAACCCTGGTGAAAAGTGGCATAGACCGGTCCCTGCGGCAGAAACGAACCCTGGTGGCCCTGGGGCTGAATAAACTGCATGCCACAGTGGAACTGGAAGCAACTCCCCAGATCCGGGGCATGGTCAGCAAAGTGCTGCACCTGGTCAAAGTGGAAAACCCATAATGCTACACCCATGAACCTGCATAATTTACAACCTGCCAAGGGATCTGTCAAAAAGCCGAAACGCCTGGGAAGGGGGGAAGCTTCCGGAAAGGGAGGAACCTCCACCAAGGGGAACAAAGGCCATCAGTCCCGCAGTGGATTCAAGAATAAGAAGGGCCATGAAGGCGGCCAGATGCCCATTCAGCGCCGGTTACCCAAAAGAGGTTTTAAAAACCCGGGCCGCCAGGAATACCGGATCTTTAACCTGGGTGCCCTGGAACTGCTGGCTGAAAATTACGGATTGGAGGAAATATCGCAGGAGACCCTGTTCAGCAAGGGCCTGATCAGGAAAGCAGATAAAGTGAAGATCCTTGCCGGCGGAGATCTGAAACGCAGGCTGCCTTTCCGGATCAATGCGATCAGCGCTGCTGCCAAGCAAGCCATTGAGGCGGCTGGGGGAACTGTGGAGATCCTCCAGGATCATTCCCGGCCCGTGCCGGCATAACCCATGTGATTGGCTTAAATCAGGATGACGTGAAGAA
>DATLTB010000031.1:0-4663 GCA_035533815.1 Chitinophagaceae bacterium | reverse complement strand
TGAATATACCTGCACAAAGACAGATCAGGTATAATTGTCTTATTTTCATCCGGGTAGCTTTAATAGTAAAAGGAATATTATCGTAATAAATTGTCTTTTCAGAAAAATAAGCTCCAAAATCCCGATTGCCCTTTCTCATTCACAGCTATATGCCAACCCGGCAGGGGCGTTCCGGTCAACTTCTTAATGAGCCTTCCCCATTTCAATCCGGGATACAGCAACTCATTTCCCTCTTCTTCTCTTATTTCCGATAAAGATCAATCATTATCTGCTATGAATATTCTTCTTTTTCAAGCTGTATCAGCGAAAATCCTCCCTCTTAATTTGCTGTAACTTATCCGTTTATGATTGGATTACCTATAAATCCTTAATTTTGTTCCAATTTTATCCGGATGAAGAACCTGATCAGCAACACTATCGATTTTTTCTATCCCCCTTTCCGGAGGTATATTCCGCACCTGACCTTCCGTTACCTGGCCTGTGGGGGCTTTACCACACTGGTGGATATTTCCCTGTTCTTCATCAGTTATCATTTTATCCTGCATGAGAAAATGGTACATCTGATGGGTTTCACCATCAGCCCTTATATAGCCGCATTCCTGATGGCCTTCTGCATTAGCTTCCCTACCGGGTTCATCCTGTCCAAATTCATCGTCTTCACCGGCTCGGTCCTTCGGGGTAGGGTTCAGCTGATCCGGTATTTTATGCTGGTGGGTGTTTGTATTCTGCTCAACTATATCTTCCTGAAATTCTTCGTGGAATGGGTCCATTTATATGCTACGGTGGCCAAGATATTCACCACCCTGCTGGTAGCCTGTTTCAGTTACCTGACCCAGAAACATTTCACCTTTGAAGTCAATGCCAGCCCGGCGGAAAAACCGGTAACTCCCCCTTAATCCAGGTTATAACACACCCTGCACCGGGGTTCGTAATGATCCCTTTCCCCCAGCAGCACTTTTGTGCGATCTGTGGCTTTGCGGTAGGAGTAATTGGCCAAGTTGCCGCAACGGACACAGATCGCATGGAGCTTGGTGATATATTCAGCCTGGGCCAGCAGCCCGGGCACGGGTCCGAAAGGCGACCCGCTATAATCCATATCCAGCCCTGCCACGATAACCCGGATGCCATCCCCGGCCAGCCTGTCACAGATTTCTGGCAACAGGTCATCAAAAAACTGGGCTTCATCGATACCCACCACTTCCATGCCCCGGGCCAATTCAGGGATTTCCCGGGAATCATCCACGGCCTGGGAACGAAATCGTTTCTCATCATGGGAAACGATACTATTATCGTCAAAGCGAACATCCATTCTGGGTTTAAAAATCTCCACCCGCTGGTGGGCTATGCGGGCCCTTTTCAGTCTGCGGATCAGTTCCTCCGTTTTCCCGGAGAACATAGAGCCGCAGATCACTTCAATCCAACCCGGCCGTTGGCCGGATAAGGGGGGTTCAATAAACATGACAATATTTTTTTATATTTTTTAATCAAAAAAGTCCTTAATTTTACTTCAAACTCTTCTAAATGACATAAAGAATACTTACTCTGGAGTGATAATCAGTAAGTTAACTGCTTACCATTGATTATCTATCCGTAAAATAAGCAGATTAAACCATCCTATGGAAAAGATCCATGCCCTGATCACCAAGCTTCAGGAGCTCAAAGAGAGCCATGCCAGCCTCAGCACCTTCTCCTATTATACCCAATTGCTTTACGCAGAGATCATGCGGGTCAAAAGCGAGAACCGGGAACAGCACCAGCACACGAAAATCAGTGTTTCCGTAATCCTGCCGGCCGGCCTTAGGGAAGATGGAGATTTTGATCCCATTACCCCTATTCCGGAGATTTCCGTTTCTTCCTCAGGTAAGATTTCCCAGCATGCGGAACCCATTCCAGCGGGAAAAAAGGAAATGGTCCAGGAATATGTATTTGCCCCACCTACTGAAAAGCCACAGGTCCAACAGTCCACCCCGCTTACCTTTACCCCTTCCCACCAGGGAAGAACTCCCGGTTCGGAAAACCGGGAAAGAAAGGAGATCAATGAAATGAACCTGCCTGTTCACCCTTCCCGCAATGAACAACTGGGTCACACCCAGCAGGAGGTTGCGGAAAAACTGAGCACGGCCCTGATCAAGGAGTTGCAGGATGCCATTACCCTAAATGATAAATTCGTATTCATCAATGACCTTTTCCGGGGAGACCGGGATATGTATGACCGCTCTGTGAAAACCATTAATTCATTTACTTCCATGCGGGAAGCTGAATACTGGATCGAGCGGGAATTGAAAATCAAGATGGGATGGCGTGAAGAGCATGAGCTGGTGAAAAATTTTTACGGGGTCGTCAGGAAACGCTTTCCAGCGATATAAGTCATAATCCTTTCCGTTGCTCCAGCATTTGTCTGCACAAAATCCCTGTTGATTGTCCGTGTGCGGGACATTAATGCCTGATCATCCAGCAATCGCTTCCCTTTTTCCCATAAATCCTCCGGCCGGGAAATGGAAAAAGCACCGCCCTCCCGGATCAGGAGGACTGCCTCATTGAACTTTTGATAATGCGGACCGAAAAATACCGGTGGCCCATACACCGCTGCCTCCAGGATATTATGTATCCCCGCCCCGAATCCACCCCCAATATATGCTATGGTAGCTTCCCGGTATACATAAGCCAGTTTACCCAGGCTATCCACGATAACAACCTTCAGTGCTGACGCTGACTGACCTGCAGGAAGATCAGACAAACGGACTGAACCGGGAAATAGTTTTTCGATCTGCTGCAGGTGCTTAACGGATATTTCATGGGGAGCAATGACCAGTTTTAGATTCAGTGATTCCCCATAGCGGATCAGGAACCTGGCCAGCAGCTTTTCATCGGCTGGCCAGGTGCTGCCTGCTACGACCAACCCCGGGGAATTTTCCAAAAAATCCGGTGGGAGCACATACAGGGGTTCCTGGTTCTTCAGCTGGGTAACCCGGTCAAACCGGGTATCCCCCCCAATGGCAGCCTGGAAATATCCCCATTGCTGAAGTAATGACAGGCTAAGGCCATCCTGCACAAAAATAAAGTGATAATAGCTGATGATCCGGCGGAAAAGCATCCCATACCACTTGAAAAAAACCTGGCCTGGCCGGAAAACTGCAGTAATCAGCAGGGTAGGTATGTTCCGCTGATGGAGTTCCTCCGCATAGTGATACCAGAATTCATACTTGACAAAGATGACCAGGGCAGGCTGGACCAGGCCGATGAACTGGCGCGCATGGGACCGGGTATCTGAGGGTAGGTAAACGACCAGGTTCGCCAGCGGGTCATTTTTACGGACCTCAAAGCCGGAAGGGGAAAAAAAAGTCAGCAGGATCCGAACATTCGGGAACTGGCTGTGGATACTTTCCAGCACCGGACGGCCCTGCTCAAATTCCCCGAGGGAGGCACAATGGATCCAAACCAGTTTTCCCTTCCCCAGCAAACCTGCTTCCAACTGCTTCATGACATGCTTTCTTCCCCCGATCCAGAGTCTGGCTTTCGGGTTGAACAGGGCAAACACCCGGATTCCCAATACATAGATCCATAAGGCCAGATCGTAAATAAGAACAAGAAGTTTCATCGGACCGAATTACCAAGTTATGTTATACATTCGGATCATGGAATACCAAGTTGAACTTGAAGCCATGTCATCACTTATTCATGATCTATTGGATAAGTTTTTCCACCCGCTATCAGATGCGGATCAACGTGTCCCATTGATTGCTTTTATTCCAGGGTAAAAAAAATAGGCCTTCATGAACTGTACCGGTAAGATTATTGATCATGGGAAAATAAAACATTCGATTTAACAGATTATAGATAAAAATAATCATTTCAGTCTCGTTTTCTGATCAATTATTGCTACAATGATATATACCAAATTTCGCATAAGAGGTAAATATTTGCAAACAATCCCAGAGTTAATGAAAGTAAACATAGCTGAAAATGAACTCTGAAAGGCGGATTTAACGGCCTGAACACAATTAATGATGGTTTGGTATGTCAAGAGAGTTGTTACACTATGGATCAACACCCGACAAGAAACAACTTATAATATCAGATATAAAAATCACGCTCTAATGCTTCCACAAAAAACAGATAGGGAAACCCCCTTTTTTATAACCGTTATTTATCTGCTGTTAACTACAGGCCTTTTTGTCTTCGTCATCCTGCATGCATTCCGGATGGATATTACACATGATGAAGCCTTTTCCTTTTACCTGGAGAAAATAAATTATTTCAAGGCGATGACAGGCACGGCTAACACGCATTGGCTGAACAGCTTCTTCATGAAAATTTTTAATCTAATTTTCGGGGACAAACCTGGCTGGTTACGCCTGCAATCTATATTGGCATTCCCATTTTTTGCTTTAGGTTTTTATACCCTTTCCTCTCCTATAAAAAATCAATTACTCAGGTTGAGCTTATACTGTCTGGTACTTTTTAACCCATACCTTCTAGATTTTTTCTCATTAGCCAGGGGGTATGGGATGGCCCTTGCTTTTCAGGTTTGGATGGTGGTTTTCCTGGTAAAAGCCATAGTTGCCATAAAATTCATATATAAAACCTGGTTGACGATTTTTTTATTGGCAGCTTTATCGATCGCATCCAATCTTTCCTTCCTGTATTCAGTGCTAGGAGTCCT
>DATLTB010000030.1:0-36280 GCA_035533815.1 Chitinophagaceae bacterium | reverse complement strand
TTTGGCCGGATGAATTGCCGGTTTTTGTGCGTATTTCCGCCACAGATTGGGTGGAAGGTGGATGGGAAATAGAACAATCCGTCAAGCTATCCAACGCCTTGAAACAGCTGGGCGCAGACCTGGTGGATTGTTCCTCAGGGGGAATTATTCCGGGAGTGAATATTCCAGCTGTTCCAGGATACCAGGTACCTTTTGCAGAAAGAATCCGAAAAGACACCGGATTACCCACTGGAGCCCTGGGAAAGATCACCTCAGCCCAGCAGGCAGAAGATATTCTGGAAGGAGGTCAGGCTGATTTGATCATTATGGCCAGGGAATTCTTAAGGGATCCTTATTTCCCTTTGCATGCAGCCGCAATCCTGCAGACAGAAACTCCATGGCCTGTACAATACCTTAGGGCCAAAAGTTGATCTGAAGCACTCAAGTATGGTTTACATTAGCCCTCATTCATTTTTGCGCCAAATCCCTTACCCTAAAAATTTATCAGCTAATTAATCCATAGGCCTTAATTTACGTCCAGATGGAAGTGTTGCATATCAGCGCTGAATGTTATCCTGTGGCCAAAGTCGGGGGACTGGGGGATGTGGTAGGTGCCCTCCCTAAATACCAGCATTTGCAAGGGATGATCGCCAAAGTGATCATTCCCTGTTATCGCACCCGGTTTTTGTCCGAAAACAGCTTTGAACTCGTGCATCAGGGCGGAATCTGGATGGGTAATAGCTGGTATCATTTCAATGTGCTGAAAGAGAAAACCAATAAGCTGGGATTTGACCTTTACCTGTTGGATATTCCAGGCATGCTGGATCAGGAAAGGGTATACGGATATGGCAATGATGTGGAACGTTTCGTTTCCTTTCAGATTTCAGTGCTGGACTGGATATCCACTTGGCACCATCTGCCGGATGTCATTCATTGCCATGACTATCACAGCGGTCTTATTCCGTTCATGCTGACCCAATGTTTCAAATACCAGGCCCTCCGGGACATCCCAACAGTACTGACCATTCACAATGCCCAATACCAGGGACAATTTGGATGGGATAAATTGCATTATATCCCGGCATTTGACAACTGGAAGTCGGGGTTACTGGAATGGGATAAGGCCATCAACCCCCTGGCAGCAGGGATCAAAAGTTGCTGGAGATTAACTGCCGTTTCTCCCAGTTATCTGGAAGAACTTAGCCATTCTGCTGCAGGATTGGATAGCCTGTTCAGGGCCGTAATGGGCAAATCCAAGGGAATTTTGAATGGTATTGACGATCGGGTATGGAACCCGGAAACTGATGAGATGATTGAACGTAAATTTAATATCCGCAGCCTGGGTTCGGGAAAAAAAATCAATAAAGGGCATCTTTGCAGGACATTTGGTCTGAATGAGAAAAAACCACTATTTTCATTTATCGGAAGGCTGGTTGCAGACAAGGGAGCTGACCTGCTGCCAGAAATTATTGGCAAGACCCTGTATGAAACAAAGAATACGGTTTCTTTTTTGATATTGGGAAGTGGAGATGCTCATATTGAATGGTCTCTTGAGCAGGTAAAGCAGCTACTCAACGGCCAAGTCAATATATTTATTGGATATCATGAACAACTCTCCCACCTGATCTATGCAGGAAGTGATTTTCTATTGATGCCTTCCAGGGTGGAACCCTGCGGGCTTAACCAAATGTACGCCCTCAGATATGGCACTGTCCCCATCGTGCGCAGCACCGGGGGACTTAAGGATACTGTGGTAGATTTCGGGGATCCCGGCGGGTTCGGTATCCGGTTCGACCAACCAAGTGTTTGGGATGTCTGCTATTCTGCAGGAAGGGCACTTGAACTATATACCGATTCAGGTAAGATGAATGAACTTCGTCGCAGGATGATGCGATTGGATCATTCCTGGGACAGATCAGCAGTCGAATATGCTGCTTTATATAAAGATCTAAAATAAAAATATGTCCAATTCGGTTATTTGCGTCATTCTGGGCGGGGGTCAGGGTACCCGTTTATATCCGCTCACCAGGAGCAGGTCAAAGCCTGCTGTGCCTATTGCTGGCAAGTACCGGCTCGTGGACATCCCGATCTCCAACTGCCTGAACTCAGGACTCAAGCGGATATTTGTGCTGACCCAATTCAATTCTGCCTCGCTTAACAAGCATATCAAAAATGCATATCATTTTGATCAGTTCAACAGCGGTTTTGTGGATATCCTGGCAGCAGAGCAAACTCCGGATAACCCAAAATGGTACCAGGGTACGGCAGATGCGGTAAGACAGTGTATGCACCACATCACCAATTATGATTCCGATTATGTGCTCATTCTTTCGGGAGATCAGCTTTACCAGATGGATTTTCAGGTGATGATTGAAAACCACATCAAAAAAGAAGCTGAAATCACTATTGCTACCATACCTGTAGGACGGCGGGAAGCCTCAGATTTCGGCATCATGAAAACCGATGATGAACATTTCATCACCTCCTTCATTGAGAAGCCCAAAGGGGACATTCTGCTGGACTGGTCTTCCGATGTGGGGGAAGAAATGAAAAAAGAAGGCAGGATTTATCTGGCATCAATGGGGATTTACCTGTTCAACAAAAACCTTCTTTTTGAAATATTGAATTCAAATAAAGAAGCTGCTGATTTTGGTAAAGAAGTCATTCCCCAGTCTATTGGCAAACATAAGATCATCGGGTACCAGTATGATGGATACTGGACGGATATCGGAAATATTTATTCTTTCTTTGAAGCCAACCTTGGCCTGACTGATGACATACCCCTTTTCAATCTTTTTGATAACGATAAGACGATTTACTCGCGTTCCCGGATGCTTCCCCCTGCTAAAATTTCGGGAACTACCCTGGAGAAAACACTGATCGCTGACGGTTGCATCATCCAGGCCAGCAGGATCGAACATTCCCTGGTAGGAATCCGTACCCGGATCGGAAGTGGAACGACCATAGTGAACAGTTACCTCATGGGCAATGACAAGTTTCAAACCATTGAGGAAATAGAGCAATCCAGAAGGAAAGGAATCCCTGCCATGGGTATCGGGGAACGTTGTTATATCCGAAACACCATTGTGGATAAGAATTGTTGTATTGGCAATGATGTGAGAATTAATGGGGGTAACCACCTGGCAGATGGGGAATTTGACAGCTATGTGGTCAAAGACGGGGTTGTCGTGATGAAAAAAGGGGCTGTTCTGCCGGACGGATTTACCCTGTAAGCCCCCTAGTCATATTATATTCTTCTATGACATGATTACCCCCATTTTCAGGGAATATTTTGAATCGCCAGCAGGCTGGATCGAAGTTTCTGCCAGCAATGATAACATCATTTCTATCTTGTTCCGGGGACAGATTACCATGGGAAATGTGCAGGCCAGTCCCCTCACCAACCTCTGTACTGATCAGTTAAAAGCCTATTTCAGGGGCGAAAGAAAAGTGTTTGATATCCCTGTACAACCCGTTGGGACTCCTTTTCAAATAGAAGTATGGAAGCTGGTTTCCGGGGTAGAGTATGCATCTACAATAACCTATAACGAAATCGCCTTTAAACTGGGAAACCCAGCCGCAGTCCGTTCGGTCGGCAGGGCTAATGGAAGGAACAGGCTCCTGATCGTCATTCCCTGCCATCGGGTAATTGGTGCTGACGGTAGCCTGGTCGGGTATGTGGGGGAGCTTTGGCGTAAAAAATGGCTACTGGAGCAAGAAGCCCGTTACAGCGGAAAGGGACAAAGGACCCTGGGTTTCTGAATCTTTGCGGAAAACATCCTACGAAAATCCCTGCATTGATTAACTTGATCGCAAATAAGGTAGGGTATGGAGATTCCCAATACAGGTAAACCGAAACTCAGCTTCTGGCAGATATGGAATATGAGTTTTGGTTTCCTGGGCATTCAATTCGGATTTGCCCTTCAAAATACCAATGTCAGCCGAATTTTCCAGACCCTGGGGGCAAAACCCGAAAATTTGTCCTGGTACTGGCTGGCTGCTCCTGTCACCGGTCTGCTGGTGCAACCGGTGATCGGGTACCTCAGCGATCGGACCTGGCATGTTCGGTGGGGAAGGAGGAAACCCTATTTTTTTACCGGATCCGTGATGGCTGCACTTGCTCTTTTGGCCATGCCCAATGCAAGGATACTGATTTTAGCCATTTTCATACTCTGGATCATGGACGCCTCTATCAATATATCCATGGAGCCTTTCCGGGCTTTTGTCGGAGACATGCTTCCCCGTTCACAACATACTTCAGGTTTTGCCATGCAAACATTTTTTATCGGTTGCGGGGCTGTGGTAGCATCCCTGCTTCCATTTGCGTTTACCCACCTTTTCAAAATTCCCAACATCGCAGCTCCTGGAATCATTCCCTTATCGGTAAAGTATTCTTTTTATACGGGGGGGCTGGTGTTCCTGGCTGCTGTGCTATGGACCGTTTTCAATTCAAGGGAAAAACCTCCTGAAGACCTGGAGGACTGGAAAAGGAAAAAACAGGGAACTGCTGGATTGAATACCGGTATACATACTATTGTGGCGGGAATCTGGAAAATGCCCCGCACCATGGCGCAACTGGCCGTAGTGCAATTTTTTACCTGGACCTCTTTTTTTTCCATGTGGATATTTACCACCCCTGCAGTAGCTGAAAATGTTTTTCATACCCATATTCCGGCCTCCCGGGCATACCAGAATGCGGGGGATTGGGTAGGCGTGCTTTTTGCAGTTTATAATGCCATTCCCCTGGTTGCCTCATTCCTGCTTCCCGGTTTAGCCAGGAAAATAGGGAGAACCACTACCCATATGGGCTGCCTGGTAACTGGAGGGATAGGATTGATTTCTATGCTGTTCCTGCATGACAAATATGTATTAATCTTACCCATGATTGGTATCGGACTTGCATGGGCTTCCACCCTGACGATGCCTTATGCGATCCTGGCTGGTGCCCTGCCAGCTGAAAAAATGGGTTTTTATATGGGCGTGTTTAATTTTTTCATAGTGATTCCCCAGATCATAACATCAATATTGCTGGGTTTCCTGGTCCGCTATGTATTTCATGGATTGTCCATTTATGTCCTGGTGCTGGGGGGAATATCAATGATCATTGCCGGTATCATGAACATCTTCGTCGATGACCGGGATTTTTCCAAAGGAGTAAAGCGCCTACAGGCTGCCTGAACCAAAGACCTGGCTGTCCCGTGGAATGTATTTCATTAATGTTAAATTATAAATAACTCTAATTAACAAATTGAAAATCAGAGCTTGTATATTTGATCTGGATGGAGTTATCGTGGATACGGCACAATATCATTTCCAATCCTGGAAAAAAATAGCTGATCAACTGGGAATCCAGTTTAGCGAACTGGAAAATGAACATCTCAAGGGGGTAAGCCGGATGCAATCCCTGGATTTTATACTTAACCTGGGTAACCGGCAAATAGATCAGGTATACAAAGAAGAGCTGGCTGGTGAAAAGAATGCCGGGTATCTGGATTTTATCAAAGCTCTTTCTCCCCAGGATGTATTTACCGGGGTAAGGCCGCTGCTGGAGGACTTGAAAAAAAATCATGTCCGGATTGCCCTGGGCTCTTCCAGCAGGAATGCCCGGCTGATCCTGGGGAAACTGGGTCTTCTTGGATATTTTAATATAGTGGTGGATGGTAATGATGTGAAAGCGGCCAAACCAGACCCGGAAATTTTTCTCAACGCGGCTTCTAAACTTGGTGTTAAGCCTGAGGACACGGTAATCTTTGAAGATGCCATTGCAGGGACGGAAGCAGCTTTTCAGGGTGGATTCAGATGTGTGGGAATAGGGTCTTCGGAATTGTTGGTTAAAGCTACCCTGGTACTTCCGTCCCTGGAAGGATTGACTTTTTCGAAACTGAAAAGACTACTTGATCAATACTAACACATGAAACATTACCTCAAGGGCAATGGCTGGCAAATCATAGAAGATGAATGGCATCCAGAGTTGAACCGGATATCTGAGAGCATTTTCAGCCTGGGTAATGGCCATTTGGGGCTTCGGGGAAATTTTGAAGAATCTTTCAGTGGAAATACCATGCAGGGCAGTTATATTGCCGGAGTATATTATCCAGATCCTACCCGGGTTGGATGGTGGAAGAATGGGTACCCGGATTATTATGCCAAAGTATTGAATGCCACAAACTGGATCGGCATTCACATTCAGATAGATAGCGTTGCCCTGGATATCCATTTGGCCGAAAGGGTGTTGAAGTTCAGGCGGATTCTGGACCTGCAAGAGGGAAACCTGAAGAGGGAATTCACATTGATTATGCCAGGTGGAAAGAAGCTGCAGGTGGAAACCAAGCGATTTTGCAGTATTGTGGACGATGATTCGGCTGCCATACAATTCCGGCTGACCCCTTTGAATTTTTCCGGAAAGGTCAGTTTTAATGTGTTTCTGGATGGAGATGTGAAAAACACAGATTCGAATTTTGAGGGGAAATTTTGGGATCCGGTACACCAGGAAGGTAAGGGACAGGAAGGTTATCTGCTTATGGAAACCCGAAAGACCCGTTTTAGGGTTTGCACCGGAATGCAATTTGACGTGATGGCTGGTAAGGATCAACTATTTCCTTCGACCCGGCAGGTCATGAGAGAAAAATATATTTCTGGGGAATTTGACCTGGAAGTCCAGCAGGACTGTACCTATACAGTGAACAAATACATCATCAATTTATCCACGGTACATTATCCCGAGAACCAATTATTGTCCCTGTGCAAGGACAGGGTCCATTACCTGTCCTCCGAAGGCTTTGATACACTTCTTGATGAACAGCGCACAGCCTGGATCCGTAAATGGGAGGAAATGGACATCATCATTGAAGGGGATGTAGCCGCACAGCAAGGCATACGTTTCAATATTTTTCAGCTTCATCAGACTTATACCGGCCGGGATACCCAGTTAAACATTGGCCCCAAAGGCTTTACCGGGGAAAAATACGGAGGATGCACTTACTGGGATACGGAAGCATATTGCCTGCCTTTTTTCCTGGGCACAGACTCCCCGGAAGTAGCCAGGAATCTGTTGCTTTACCGATACCGCCAGTTGGATAGGGCAATTGAAAATGCCACCAAACTCGGATTTTCAGGCGGAGCGGCATTATTTCCTATGGCGACGATCAATGGGGATGAATGCCATAATGAATGGGAAATCACTTTCGAAGAAATCCATAGGAACGGGGCTATAGCTTATGCTATCCGAAATTATTGTGAATATACCAAGGATCCGGACTACCTGGCTGATTTTGGCCTGGAAGTCCTGATTGCCATATCCCGTTTCTGGGTGCAACGGGTTAATTGGAGTGAGGAAAAAAGCCGTTATGTGATCCTGGGTGTGACCGGTCCCAATGAATACGAGAATAACGTACAGAATAACTGGTACACGAACACCCTGGCCGCATGGTGCTTGGAATTCACTCGGGAAGCTGTCAGCAGGGTTTGCAGGGAGAATCCGGAAAAATTCAACGCATTGGCATCCAGGATTCTGTTTGATCTGGAAAAGGAGATGACTGGATGGAAGCGGGTCGCAGCGCTGATGCATTATCCCATTGATCCAACCAGGGATATCTTCCTCCAGCAAGATGGATACCTGGATAAAGAACAATTGATGGCTAAGGATATACCTGCGGAACAGTTGCCATTACACCAGCATTGGAGCTGGGATCGGATACAACGATCCTGCTTCATCAAACAAGCTGATGTACTCCAAGGCATATATTTTTTTGAGGAAAGGTATGATACCGGAACAATTGCCCGCAATTACCGGTTTTATGAACCCCGTACAGTCCATGAATCTTCCCTGTCTCCCTGTGTGCATAGTATCCTGGCAGCCAGGATAGGGGAAAGGGAACAAGCTTACGAACTTTACCTGCGGACTGCCAGGCTTGACCTGGATAATTATAATAATGATACCCGGGATGGCTTGCATATTACCAGCATGGCAGGTACATGGATGAGTATCGTCCAGGGTTTTGCAGGTATGCGGACTCAACAGGATGGTTTGCATTTTTCGCCATTTATCCCTACCCAATGGAATGCGTATGATTTTAACCTGGTTTTCAGGGAATGGAGATTGAATATCCGGGTTGACTGCCATGGCGTGACTTTGTTGAACAAGGGTGAATCCGATATAATGTTGCATATCTTTGATCAAGCTGTTTCAATTGGTCCCCGCCTGACCAAGACGATCACTTTTTAATCCTCTGCCAATGACCCGAATAAAATCAATTCCAGTAAATTCCGGAAAGGGGAAACCGGCTGCCAGGGGAAAGCATTCAGGTAAAACAGATCATATCAAGGGGGTAAGGGGAAAAGATAACCGGGAAACTACCCAGGTAAAAGAAGGAAAGGAGATAGGAAAACAGGTAGAACCTTTCTCCTTGTTGACGGATGAGGATATCAGGCAATTCCAGGCTGGTCTGCACCCCCGGCTTTATGAAAAGATGGGGGCACATATGACGAAACTGCAGGGTATACCAGGTACCTATTTTGCCGTATGGGCACCTGCTGCAGCCTATGTATCTGTAATTGGCAATTTCAATGGATGGGACAGATTTTCACATGCTTTATTCCCACGATGGGACCATTCAGGAATCTGGGAAGGTTTTATCAGGGATGTAGGACATGGAGACCTGTATAAATTTCATATCCGCGCTGCTTCCGGGGATGATCTCTACAAAGGGGATCCGTTTGCCAGTTACTGGGAAGTCCGTCCAAAGACTGCATCCATTGTCTGGGATCTGAAGTACATCTGGAAGGATGCACTTTGGATGAAGCAAAGGAAAGAAAAAAATTCCCTGCAGAGTCCATTTGCGGTATATGAAATGCACCTCGGATCGTGGCGGAGACCTCCATCGGATGATCCTGAAGTTTTTTTTTCCTATGGAGAAATTGCCGCCATGCTGGTTCCTTATGTCCGGGAAATGGGGTTCACCCATATCGAACTGATGCCGATCATGGAACATCCCTTTGATGGTTCCTGGGGATATCAGGGAACCGGATACTTTGCACCCACCTCCCGGTATGGTTCCCCGCAGGATTTCATGGAGTTTATAGATGCTTTCCATCGGGCAGGGATCGGGGTGATCCTGGACTGGGTTCCTTCCCATTTTCCCTATGACAGCCATGGGTTGTTCCGGTTCGATGGCTCGCATGTTTTTGAATATGAGGATATGCGTAAAGGATTCCATAAGGACTGGAACAGTTATATATTCAACTTCAGCAGGAGCGAAGTGCGATCTTTTATGCTCAGTAATGCCCTGTTCTGGCTGGAAAAATATCATATTGACGGTCTTCGGGTGGATGCTGTCGCTTCGATGATTCATCTGGATTATTCCCGAAAAGAAGGGGAGTGGATGCCCAATGAATTCGGGGGTAACGAAAATCTGGAAGCTATTGGTTTTCTCAGGGATATGAATAAGACCCTCTATGGCGAATTTCCCGATATTCAGACCATAGCAGAAGAATCCACTTCTTTTTACGGGGTGTCCAAACCGGTGTTTATGGGAGGACTGGGCTTTGGAATGAAATGGATGATGGGATGGATGAATGATACATTGGATTATTTCAAAAGGGGCACTTTTTTCAGGAGATGGCATCAGGACCAGATTACCTTCAGTATTGCCTATGGGTTCACGGAGAACTTTATGCTTCCCCTGTCCCATGATGAGGTGGTTCATGGCAAATCTTCCCTGATCTACAAAATGCCGGGCGATGACTGGCAAAAATTCGCCAACCTGCGGATCATGTATACCTATATGTATACCCATCCCGGGACCAAGCTGCTGTTCATGGGGGGGGAAATTGCGCAAACCGGGGAATGGAATTATAAATCCGAGCTCATGTGGAACTTGCTGAAGTATGAATCCCATCGCGGAATACAGCAGCTGGTCAAGGATCTGAATAAACTATATGCGGGCGAACCCGCATTACATGCCTCCCAGTTCGATCCCTTAGGGTTTGAATGGCTTGAAGTGGATAACCGGGAGGAATGCATACTGGCCTATGGAAGAAAATGGGCAGGAAGTGAAATGCTCATTGCCCTGAATATGACCCCCGAACCAAGAAAGAGCTACCCCATCGGCTTACAGGTTGCTTCTGAATGGAAAGAAGTGCTTAATTCTGATCAGAAAATCTACTGGGGAACGGGAGATTATATGAATACCGGCATATTGAAAACTACCCCTCAATCACATAAGGGAAAAAGCCATACCATAACTATTCAAATGCCACCCCTTGGCGCAATAGTTCTCAAGAAAATCTGAGTTTGTTATCTACTGCCTCAAAGTTCATTACACAAAGCTATAAAATGCGGGCAGTTGCGTAATACAAAGTCATATATAGTATTTTAATATATTGATCAGCCTTAAATCAATTTAATATTCAGTTCTAATCTTACCCTACTTTTGAAACCGGGGAGCGGTTACATTTAAAGCAACTTTCTTTGGAGGTAAAGGGACTATGAGTATCCTTATTGACCAGGAAACGACCTTGAATTTCCATGGAGACAAATCTCAGGTTGTTAACTTTTCCGATGGAACTCATCAATATGCTGTTTCATGAGCAGCATCACCGTTTTCGACGGGAAAATACAGCTGGCGATCATTGGGCAGATCATTGCCAATACGCCTAAAATTTTCGGACCGGATTATTTCCGCCGGAAACACCTAGTATAGAAGTATAAGCCTGATTATTTTCCCCTTCAGGCTAAAGACATTTTTCATTTCCTGGATTTGTCTATTCCTGAAAAATCTGAACGCTGGGGCACAGGATAATACAGGTCCCAAACTATTGAAGCTATGCAGGAAGGAGGACAGCCATATCCGGCGCCAAACAGGATGTTCAGGTTAATTATTTGCAGGTTGCGTCGGATCATCTGACACTGACCAATAATGTTTCATATATCAAGGGTAAATTGAGTTGGTTTGCATGAAACACCAGGACTCCATAAATAAATACAAAAACATCAATTTTTTTATAGACAATTTTGCCGCGAAATGGGGAATTCCAGTTTGCTGGCGGAATTGATAAATTAAATAATTTTAATCCTTTTAAGGAGGAGTTAGTTATAATTTAATAAATCTAAGGGACAATTCCCTGCATTATAATAATACCACGTACACGTACAAGATTAAAATACTAATTGACAAATTAAGGCCTGAAATTATTCAAGTCACAATAATAAATAGGAAATGCAGCAGAAAATTCCGCAGGTAAATCCCTTAACCCTTAACAACCGGTTTTTCTTCCACGCCCAAATATTTTCCTTCCACAAAATACATGTCAATCTCGCCTTTGTTTTTTGCCATGATCTTACCCCGGTAAATACAGCGGAACCTGTGCTTAATGAGTTCATGAGTTGTGCCCGAGATATTGATCCGGTTTGATTCCCCCATTTCCTGAAGACGGAATGCGGTATTAACCGTATCTCCCCAGATATCATAGGAGAATTTCTTGATCCCTACCACCCCTGCAACCAAGGGTCCTGTATTTATTCCGATCCGCACATTGAAAATCACGTCTCCCCTCATCAGCCTTATTTTATTAAGCGATTCCAGTTCCTGCAGAAATTCCCGGGCTACCCCGATCATGATGACGGCATTGTCCGTTGAGGGAACCGGTAAGCCGGCTGCACAGATATAGGCATCACCAACAGTTTTAATCTTTTCAATTCCATACCGTTCAATGATTTGATCAAAAGTCTCAAAGTAATTCCCAATTGCCGACACAAGCTCTTCCGGTGAAAGATTTTCCCCAATACTCGTGAAATTGATGAAATCGGCAAACATAACGGTGGCCACATCAAAACTGTGCGCTTTGGTTTTTCCGTCTCTTTTCAGCTCTTCGGTCACTTCTAGAGGCAAAATGTTCAACAGGAGATTCTCTGATTTTTTCTTTTCTGCGATGACTACCCTGTTTTGTTCTTCAAGGCTGGATAATGCTGCGTTTTTTGCATTATCAAAAATGATAATAAATGCAAATAACAAGATGACCAATCCGCAATAAGCTACCAAGGCAAACAAGTTGTAGTATTTTTCATTCATACCTGAAGGAAACTGCTTTCCGGCTATCTGGCTTATTCCGAATGCAGATATGATCAGCACTGCAATAACTAACCACATAATGGCAGCTTTCCGGTGCAGACAAAGCAACGCAATGATGGGCAGAACCACCAGGAATACCGGATTGCAGGGACAGGCCAGACCAAGGTTAGTTAACATCAGCCAGGACATACTACCGGCTATGTTTACCAGGTAAATGTTGACTAACAGTTCCAGTTGAATACCCCTTTTCAGCATGAGGGGAAACAACATGTTTAAAACTATGGTAATAATAATGGGAATAATGGCCGAATGATATTCCATGAGCAAGGAAAGAGGTAGAAAAGCTGCTGCATAAAGTGCAGTGAAAAAAGATACCGAAATAAACAACTGGTATCTGTAAAGCTGATCTTTCTCAGACAGCACCACAATGGGTAAAAATGAAAGTCTGAATCGGTGGAAATAATTTTTCACAATACCGCTAATTTTCTCTGCTGATATAGCAAGCGTATGTATAAAATATCAAATAAGGCAGTAAAAATATATAACACGGTCAAAAAATGATTTTCCGGGTATTTGGTCTGGAACATGATGCTGATCAAAGCAGTTCCCAGGAATTTCGTCCATCCGGTTACCAGGGAATTCCCCTGGTAACCAGGTATAAACACCAGGTAAATGAAACTAACCGACATCAGCAAATTGATGATA
Organism: Chitinophagaceae bacterium; assembly: GCA_035533815.1. Classification (GTDB taxonomy): domain Bacteria; phylum Bacteroidota; class Bacteroidia; order Chitinophagales; family Chitinophagaceae; genus JANWKA01. Next base: position 23,528 of record DATLTB010000030.1, on the reverse strand, counting down.
TACCCTGCCAAGGGGGCCATTGGGAGATCATAGCGTGGAATAAAAAAGAACTGGATTAGGAACCCGGCGGAAACTCCAAGGAATAGGTAAAGGGTAATGTGAGAAGCTATCTGTTTAATCCGGATCTGCTTCACTCCGAACCGAAACATGGAGTAAACTATGAATATATCCAGGACCATCCAGGACCAGTAAGCCATTACCAGGACCTTCCCCATATTCGGAACAAAGGCGAATGAGGTAGTAACTTCATACCCGAAATTAAAACAGATGGCAATCAGCGGAATATTAATGGTTTTTTTCCGGGTAATGTCCCTGATGGTATCGATATAGGTAAAAATCCATAAAATGGCTCCGGAAAGAAAAAGGGCTATCTGATAATTCGCATACCGGGTATTATCGAGCCAGGGATGATCGGTTTTTAAATATTCAAATATAGTCATGATGCCATTTTTCCAATATGTCTGCAATATTCATCATCAGGAAGTGGTCAGTTTCTTGATGAGCCGGAACATGAAATTAAAGAACTTGTAAAAAAACGGAGCATGCAGTTTCCATGGCAATCCCTTATTATATCTCCGGTTATCCAGCCATTTGTGGTATAATAAAATATCGGGCTCACGAAGCATCCAGAGCCTGCAGGATGGCACTTTGGAATTAGTTACATCAATAATTCCATTGACTGCCCTCCGGGCTGCCTCATTGGCTCCTTCCATGGTGGCCAGGTCGGTATAGGTCTTGATATAATCGGATGCCAGAAATAAATTAAGTATCCCGGTATAGGTCTCCTGACGCAGGTCCCAGGTATAGGTCTTATTGACCAGTAAAGGTTCCTCATCACTCAGTACCGAGCTTTCTCCGAATTTAATATCCCCATCTACATGGACCAGCTTTAAAAATTCATCCTTCAGGACTACCTGGTTATCCTTATTGAAACTTTGCTTCATTTGAAGCCAGATATCGGCAATGGCTTCCTCTCTGTTGCAATGCCTGGCAGATTTATGATAAAGCCGGCCCTCTTCATCGCGGTATGGTACTACGCCTTTGGTATCCCAATCAGATACATCCACTGAAATGATACATTTTACCGTACCATCCCCATATTTGCTAATGTCAAAATATTTCCAGAACTGCACCTGGGAAATTGCCGTCAGCGCCCAGGGGGAATCAGCCAGGATAATATGGCCGTTGATAATATCCATTTTTTCGGTAAGATAGAACTGAATGCCATTCATCCAGGCTACACTTTTGGCCAGTTTGGCAATGGAAGAAAGGCATGGATCAAGAATCAGGATATCCTTGGTAATCAGTTTGGCAGCCCTTTCCACAGGAAGTGCGCAGATATAGTAATCTGCTGTAAATTTCTTGCTTTCCTGCCCCCCCTGACTGACCATGACCCCGGAAATGGTTTTTGATTTCCGGTCCGTTTCCAAACTCATTACCTCGCTGTCCATCTGAAAGTCTACGCCAAGGCTTTTCAGGTATTGAAGCCAGGGATATAGCCAAACTTCGCTCGTGGGTCCGCAAAGCACCCGATCAGTCCGGACAAAAGGATCTGCCATAGTAAATAAGAGCTGGAGGAATATAGTTCCCCCGGTCTTGGTACTGGCATCTTTGGCTCTCGCAGCAACCAGGGTCCGCGTTAGTCCCTGTACAAAAAGGGTCCGGTAATTCTTGCTGTTGGATTCCGCTTCTGTATACTCCCACCAGCCAATATGTTCATATTCATTTTCCCGGCGGGCCTGGCAACTGGTCATTAGTTGCCAAATTTTTGATTCCATCAGCTGCTTTTCGGCTTCCGTCAGCCCGGTATCTGTATGAACATCCTTGAGCATGAGCCGAAGTTCTTCTAAATTCCTCGGCAGGTGACTGAGCGCGATGATTGGCTGCTGCCCCACCCTGGACAGCATCATCTTAGGACATTCCACCAGATTATCGAAAACACCCTGTTTGTTATATTGGCCAGTAAGCGGATTTTGAAATGGAATCCGTCTCATGGTATCGGTGACATGCTTGTAGAATCCTGGGAAAAAACGAAACCCATGCTCTCCGGGCAATGGTCCCCTTCCCTCAGTAGCGGTATCTTTAACAGGCACGGATCTGGCCTTGCCACCAGGCAAATTTTTTTTTCTTTCAAACACAGTCACCTTAAAACCCCGTTCTGCAAGTTCATGGGCTGCACTCATTCCTGCAACTCCGCCACCTAAGATCATTATATGTTCATTCATGCAATGTATTTAGTCTTCGGGGGAAAATGAATTACCCTGAAAAATTAGAAATTATAAAGACAAATTTAAAGGGGAATAATTCACAAGACATCATAGGATAACCGGGTTACGCGCTACGTTAACATTTACCTAAATCCGGGTATAAGATAATAAAAAACAAGGGATAATAATTATTTCTGTAATCGCAGGAATTTTATTTTAGGGGCTCTGTATAACAGGATGGCTAATAAAGTTACGCAAAGCGATCTTCCCAATCATAGGGATAATAAGCAGTAAGTTAATAAATGACAAATTGCTACTCCTTATCTTTGAATATCGTGATCAGTACGGGTAAATCATTCATTATATTTTTGGCTGCCGGTATCATAACAGCTTGTATACCATTTACGGTCAACGTAAAGCCGAAACCGCTTCAGGAAATCCATGGAAAAACCAGTCTGCTTTTATACTTAAATGTACCCATGTGGGATAGCTTGTTTCCAAACCGTTATGGAATTTCCCGGAAAAATCCAGATTCTCCGAAAATGGATTTTTATTCCCTGGACGCTTTTGCTGCTGCGGCAAAAAAATTTCCGGATTTCCTTGGGCAAGGAAGTGATTCCACCAGAAGAAGGGAGTTATCTGCATTTCTGGCCAATTGTGCACAGGAAACTTCTGGAGGATGGGCAGATGCTCCTGGTGGATATTATAAGTGGGGATTCTATTTCCTTCAGGAACAGGATTGCCCCAATGGTTGTCCCACCTATGCGGATCAGCATAATAAACAATTCCCACCCATCCCTGGTAAATCCTATCAAGGCAGGGGCCCCCTGCAACTCAGCTATAATTATAATTACGGCGCATTTAGCCAAGCCTATTTCGGGAATAGCCAGATCCTGCTTCAGCATCCCGGCTTATTGGACCGAAATGCCGTGCTGTCCTTTGCCTCTGCCATCTGGTTCTGGATGCATGCACAACCTCCTAAACCTTCCTGCCATGAGGTTATGACCGGAAAATGGAAACCTTCTCCCGCAGACCAGGCTGCAGGCAGGAAACCCGGCTTCGGATCCACCGTAAATATCATCAATGGGGGTGTGGAATGCGGCGCTCATCCCCTGGACAAAACGCGGTTCCGATACAGGTATTATATCTATTTCTGTGGTATTTTCGGGGTTTCCCCCGGGAAACATATCCAATGTACCAATCAGCTGCCTTTTCCGGCAGTAAAATTGAAATAATCTGATCTCCCCTCCGTTTAATTTTAGCATACCGGTTAAACTAATGTGATCTGCGCCAGTCATTGTATGGTATTAGCCAGAAGCAAAATGGATATATATCAGGTATCATTATTGTTAACCTTAATTTTATTTTGATTACACTATGAAAACAATCACCTTAAAAATCATATTACTATGAGAACTAAACATGCATTCCTTGGAGGCTTCGGTATCCTGACCGCTTTATCGGCCTTTATGCTTTCCTCTTGTCAGAAAGGGATTAATAGTGGGGGCACAATTCCTGCCAATAAGTCTGCACTATCGGTCTATATGACTGATGGCCCCAATGCCTTTTTTGACAAAGTCCTGGTGGATATTCAGGGCATCGCAGTTAAGATTGACACCAGTAGCGCTTCCAGTAATGTAAACGCAGGAGAGGATTTTCGGTCTCATATGCGCCACGAGGGGGATAATGTGCAATATCAGGACCAGGAAGATCAGCACGCTGTCTGGGATACCCTGAATATCACTCCGGGAGAATATAACCTGCTCAATTTTGCCAATGGCGCCGATACCATGCTGAGTGCAGGAAATATGCCCAAAGGCAGGATCATCGCTTTCCGCCTTACCCTGGGTACAGATAACCTGCTGGTCAAAGATTCCATCAATTATCCATTAAATCTGTGGCCGGGTACACAGAATGTCTATATCCGTATTTTCGGGGATGAATTTGATGAATGGGCAGCAAATCATTACAGGTTCTGGATTGATTTTGATGCAGGAAGGTCCATCATCAGGTTGGATGATGGCAAATTTTACCTCAGGACCATACTCCGGGCATTCACAATTGCCAATACTGGGGCCATAGAAGGCAGGGTCCTTCCCATCTCTGCATACCCGATTGTTTCGGTATTTTCCGGAATTGATTCTCTGTATGCACTGCCTAATTTGAGCGGGGAATTCAGGGTCATGGGGCTGGCTGATACCACCTATGGCGTATTCTTCAATGCCTCCGCGGGGTACCAGGATACTACAATAGATAATGTAGCGATCACCAATGGGAATACCGTCCACCTGGGAACAATTACTTTGCACCAGTAAGTATACCATATCCTAATTAACACTGACCAGGGCTGGCGGATCGCCGGCCCTTTGTCATTGAGGCAGTTGCCTTCCTGCACAAAATATCTTCCAGTTGGTTTTTATTTTTTATTTTCACTTCCCACAATAAATCAATCCCCATGAAGGCATTTCCTATCCTGTTTGGAGCCTGCTTCATTTTGGGTACTCCAAATTTTCTGTATGCGCAGCCCATTCACCAGGATCCGTTGGCTGTGCATATAATCCCGGAACCGGTTAAAGTAACCCGCTTGAAGGGAATTTTTCAACTTACCCGGCAAGTTCAGATCATCATACCCTGGAACAATGCGGATGCCCGGGAAACGGCCCTGCTTTTTTGCCGCCAGGTACGGGCCTCAACCGGTTATTGGTTACGGATCCTTCATCCGGGGCAGCCTGGGGAAAAAGGTAAATCAATCCGGTTTATCTTGAATCAGCATGCAGATACCACCCTGAACAAAGAAGGGTACACCCTGCGGGTTACCCCTTATCATGTCTTTATCCGGGCAAACCAGCCGGCAGGTTTGTTCTATGGTATGCAGTCCCTGGTGCAGCTTTTCCCACCTGAATTGGAAAGCACCACAAGGATCCTGGGCACCCGGTGGATCATACCCTGTGTAGCTATTTTGGATTACCCGAGGTTTGGCTGGCGCGGACTCATGCTGGATGTCAGCCGTCATTTTTTCCCCAAATCCTTTGTGGAATCATACCTGAATGAAATGGCCAAATACAAGTTCAATATTTTTCACTGGCATCTTGCGGATGACAACGGGTGGCGTATCCAGATCAAGGGATTGCCCCAGCTAACCCGGATCGGTGCCTGGCGGGTTCCAAGGTCAGGCCGATGGGGCACTTTCCTTCCCCCGCAACCGGGTGAAGCGGCTACTTATGGTGGCTTTTATACCCAAAAGGATATCCGGGAGATTGTCCGCTATGCCCAGCACCGGCACATCACCATATTGCCGGAGATCGATGTGCCCGGTCATAGCCTGTCGCTGATTGCTTCATACCCCAATCTATCCTGCACCCAACTTCCATATCCGGTCAATCCCGGAAGCCGTTTTTATCAGAAGCAGGATAATGCGCTATGTGTGGGTAATGACAGTACATACCTGATCCTGGATAAGATATTCACCCAGGTGGCAGCCCTTTTCCCCTGTAAATATATCCATGTTGGTGGGGACGAATGCTACAAAGGGTTTTGGGCCAAATGTCCTAAATGCCAGAAATTGATGGCTGATGAACACCTGCAGAATGTCGATGAATTACAGAGTTATTTTATGAAACGGATGGAAACCATGCTGCTATCCAAAGGAAAAAAAATGATTGGCTGGGATGAGATCCTGGAAGGTGGACTTGCCCCTGAAGCCACGGTCATGTCCTGGAGGGGGATGGAAGGGGGTATTGCTGCAGCTAAGATGGGTCACCATGTGATCATGACCCCGACGAAATATTGCTATCTGGATCTTTACCAGGGAGACCCTGCTGTGGAGCCTCCGACATATGGGGTTTGCCTGCTCAGTACCTGTTACCGGTTTGAACCCGTACCCGATAGCGTAGATGCCCGGTTTATACTTGGGGGGCAGGGTAACCTGTGGACCGAATCCGTACCCAATGAGCGGCAGGCAGAATATATGACCTGGCCAAGGGCAATGGCCCTTGCCGAGGTTTTCTGGTCTCCCCGGGACAAACGCAACTGGGATGATTTCGTGAGCCGCATGGAAACCCAGTTCGCCAGGCTGGACCAGGCAAATATTAAATATTCTACGAGCGCATATGATCCCATCATTGCTCAGGATTCCTCGGGAAACATCCAGCTTTCCACAGAAATTGACGGACTACACATTTATTATACGTTTGATGATACGGATCCTGACCGCTTTTATCCGGAATATGCCGGTGAACCGCTCCAGATCCCGGTTGGTGCCAATATGATTAAAGCAGTTGCCTACGAGGGAAAAAAACAGGTTGGCCGGGAAATCAGTTTTACTATTCCGGCTTCCGCTCCCCGCCCAAACTAATGAACACCGGAAGGGCTGGCAACCCTTTACCTGCTTTTTGTCTTTACCATATCCCTTAAGACAATGATCAGGGCAAACACAAAAAGCAGCTGGGTGAGGGTTAGGAAAGCCAGCAGGTTAAACATCAAGACGGGGTGGGTGAATGGATGGCAAAGCAACAGCACCAGGAGCAACAGGACAGACATGCAGGTATGCGCTGGGACCAGAAAAGTTGATCGGATCCGGTACTTCAGGGAGAAATACAAAACTGTCTGTAAAATGAACCCCAGTAAGGCAAGGCCGGCTATTTGGGTAATCCGGTCACCGGAAATCCGGAAACCTTCGAAAAGAAAATAGGTCTGATGTAAATTCAGGTAACCGGACCGAAGCTCAAGAAAGAAAAACAGGCTCAGCAGGGCGGCAAGCAAGGTGAACCAATACGCATTCCGGTGAAAAATAGCCATATAGAGTTACCCAGTTTACAGATTGCCTTTGATCAATACTTCATAGAGTTTTACCTTGAGCTCCTCCAGCGAGATATTCTGGTAAAGTTTCCCTCCTTGAGCATAGGATATATCCCCCTTTTCTTCGGAAACGATAATAGAAAATGAATCGGCATGTTCAGAAGCACCTACGCCTGACCGGTGTCTCAGTCCAATACGGGGAGGGAGGTCGGGGTTTTCAGAGACCGGCAATACCACTTTGGCAGCAACAATTTTATTTTCTGCAATAATGACTGCTCCATCATGGAGAGGACTTCCTTTTTTAAATATGCTTTCCAAAAGCCTTGCACTTACGTTTCCATCAATGGCAACCCCGGTAGTGGTGTCATATTTTAGCCTGTAGGCATGAGAAAGAACAATTAATGCACCGGTATAGGAGCCAGCCATATTACCCACAGCCAAAATGATATGATTGATAATCTGTTCTTCCAGGCGATGGCGCCTGAATTTATCGGTACTCAATAGTTTATTGACAAAACCCTCCCTGCTGAACGGGGTGCTTTTGCCAAGCACCAGCAAAAATCTCCTGATCTCAGGTTGGAAAATGATGATCATGGCAATCAGTCCCACACTGACCAGCTTTTCAAGAATATTGGTCAGGATAGGCATTTGCAGAAAACGGACCAGGAAAAAGGCACAATAGATCACTACCAATCCCCAAAAGATATTATATGCCAGGCTGCCTTTCAGCACACGATATAACTGGTAGACGATCAATATGACAATGATGACATCCAGGATGTTCAGCAGACGGATATTCCGGCCCAGGAAATGAATAGACCAATGCATAGCGGAAAAACGAAATTAAGGTATTATCAGCTTTGTTCTGCGTATAATTGATAAAGACGGATAGCTTCAGTTGCTGCTTTTACGTCATGTACCCGAAGGATGTTTGCCCCATGGATCAGGGCAAGCATATGCAGGGCGGTGGTTCCGTTAAGGGCAGTGTCTGCAGTACGGCTAATGGGGCGATAAACCAAGGATTTCCGGGAAAGGCCTGCGAGGACCGGTTTTCCCAGGATAGAAAAAAGACCCAGGTGTTTCAACAGGGAATAATTGTGGCTGAGCTGCTTTCCAAACCCGAATCCCGGATCAATGATGAGGTCCTTGATCCCTGCCGCCCGGCATTCCTCTGCCTTGCCGATGAAGAAGTCCAGGATCTCTTCCGATACATTCCCGTAACGCGGTTCCAGGTGCATGGTAGCGGGAGTTCCCTGCATATGCATGGCGATATATGGAATGTCAAGTCGGGAAGCCAGGGGGATCATACCGCTATCCATCCTTCCTGCGCTGATATCATTGATTATGCTAGCCCCTGCATCCACTCCTTCCCTGGCCACTGCAGCAGAATAAGTGTCAATGGAGATAATCGCTTCAGGGAAATGCAGGTGAACGGACTGAATGGCCGGGACCACCCGGGCCATTTCTTCGGAAGGATCAATCCTCAGGGATCCGGGCCGGGTGCTCTGACCTCCGATATCCAGGATGGAAGCTCCTTCCTCCAGCATCCTGCCTGAGATTTCCAGCAACCGAGCCTGATCAGTAACCCGGCTCCCCGAATAAAAAGAATCTCCGGTCATATTAAGGATGCCCATGATAGCAGGCCGGCTCAGGTCAAGCAGCCTGCCTCTGCAGTTGATCAGGTAATTCCCGGTGAATGCTGTATTTTTGGGCATAAGCGTTAATTCCAGGCTAAAAATAATGCATTCTTGATTTTTTTGCATTCCTGCTATATTTCACATGACCGATACCCTGCGGCAATATGACAAGGTGGTGGATTCCTGCCGGGAAATTTTCAGGCAGAAAATAAAGGACTATGGCAGTTCCTGGCGGGTCCTGCGACCCATTTCGATAGCGGACCAGATTTATATCAAAGCCCAGCGTATCCGGCATATCCAGCTGCTGGGGAAACAGAAGGTGGAAGATGCCCCGGATAATGAGCTTAGGGCAATCATTAATTATGGAATCATTGCCCTAATACAGCTAACCCTGGATGGGGAGGCCCCCCTGGAATTGTCTGCAGAAGAAGCCACCGGATATTATTCCCGAATGCTTGGCGAAGTAAAAAGGCTGATGGAGGATAAAAACCATGATTATGGGGAAGCCTGGCGGGAAATGAGCCAGGAATCCTTTATAGACCTGATCCTCATGAAGCTGCTCCGTATCCGCAGCATCCTGAAGAACCAGGGAAAAACCCTGGTCTCCGAAGGGATCGACGCCAATTTCCGGGATATTGTCAATTATGCCGTGTTCTCCCTGATTAAAATGCAGGAAAACCAACCTGACCGACCTTTGAATACTCCTTAAAATGCGAAATTCCTGATGAAATACCTGATCCAAATCCTCCGGTTCATCACGGGGATCCTTTTTATCTTCTCCGGACTGGTGAAAGCCAATGATCCCCTTGGACTGAGTTACAAGATGCAGGAATTCTTCAGTGCGCTGCATGTATATGCCCTGTCTCCTTTTGCCCTGGCCATTTCCATTGTCATGATCACCGTGGAGGTCTTCGCCGGGGTGGCGATAATCGCAGGTTTCCGGATGCGGTTTACTGCGAGCCTTATATTAATATTGATTATTTTTTTCAGCCTGCTCACCGGATATGCCTATTTTTCCGGGAAGGTGAAGGAATGTGGCTGCTTCGGGGACTGTATCCCGATGTCAGCAGGTGTTTCTTTTGGAAAGGACCTGGTTTTGCTGGCCATGATCGGGCTGATTTTCGCCTACCGGAACACCAGCAGCGCCATGTTGGGCAGATCGGCGCAGTGGCTGATCGTATCAGCTGCCATTTTGGTACCCCTGGGCGTTCAATGGTATGCCCTGAATCATCTTCCCCCGGTGGACTGCCTGCCCTATGCGGTTGGTAAAAATATTGCCCGGGAAATGCTGCCTCCTCCCGGTGCGGTTCCTGACCGGTATACCAGTGTGATGATATATGAGAAAAATGGCCGGCAAAAGGCATTTACAGATAAAAATTATCCCTGGAAAGACACCACCTGGCATTTTGTCCGCAGACAGGATAAGCTGGTCAGCCGGGGTAATGCCATCCCGGTCATCGCCGATTTTGCCCTGTTTGATTCTTCAGGGCAAAACCTGACCAGCCAAATACTGCAGGACCCGCACCTGATCTTCCTATTATTGGTCAGGGATGTACATGAAGCAGGTAGTGGCTGGTCTGCCAAGATTGACCAATTGCAAAAAGACTGCCTGAAATACCACATCAATATCTATGGGGTGACTGCTTCGGGCGAGCAGGCCACCGACCATTTCCGGATGGCCCGGCATTTGGACTTTCCTTTCCTGCAGATGGATGCTACGGTGATCAAGACTGCCGCCAGAAGCAATCCCTGCCTGATCCTCCTTTCCGGAGGTACGGTACTGGGTAAATGGCATTACCATGATTTTCCGTTACGGATTCTCAGCCTGGATAAGCAGGGAATTCATCTTCAGCATTAAGGGTCCTAACTTCAGTTCAACGGATAATGATTTCCCGAACGGTGTCTTCGCCCAGTTCCTCATTGACCAACCGGATAATCTTTTCCTTCGAAAGGGAAAGTTCATGCCGGAGGGGTGAAACAGTGGTGGTGATGATCAGGGTATGTTCCCGGAGTTCCAGAGATCCGGTATACCGGGCAATCGTTTTTCCCATCAGCTTTTCCCAATTCTCCCGGATGCGTAATTCATTAAGGCGGGGCTTCAGGGTACTCTTATCCAGGAATTTTTTGAGGGCAGCTCCGAGCGACTGATCTTCCTGAGGCATATCCAAAGGTAAAAAATGTCCCCGAAGAGGGGGCAATATATTGTAGGCCGCTGGGGAAGAGGGTTTTTCCCGATAAGTCCCTTGATGCACAGGTTACAGGTCAATAACTTGTAAAAGTTCAGGAAAAAGATGCAGGGCATTTTCCAGCCGATTGCGGTCGGTGTCCGTGATGAACACCTGCCCGAAACCATTGGCACAGATCAGGCTGATCAGCCTGGATATCCGTTGATGATCCAGTTTTTCAAAAACATCATCCAGCAGGAGGAGGGGGCTGATTTCTTTTTTTTCCAAAATAACCTCATATTCAGCCAGTTTAAGGGCAAACAGGAAACTTTTCCGCTGGCCCTGGGAGCCAGAAGTCCTTAGTGGACTTCCATTCAGCAGGAATTCCAGGTCATCCCGGTGAATGCCAGTGGTGGTGCGTTGCAGCAGGATATCCCGGCTCCTGGATTGGGTAAGCTGGGTGATAAAAGCCTGATTGATGAGTGTGCTCCGGTAATATATATTGGTGGTCTCATGGTTCCCGGCGATATAATCATAGCCTTGCTGAACCCGGTTGGCGAAATGATCCATCAGTCCCTTCCTTTTGAGGTAGATGAATTCGCCTGCTTCTGCCAGCTGGCCGTCCAGGATATCCAGCAACTGATCATCTGGCCTTTTTCCCATGCCCGAATCTTTCAGGTGACTGTTTCGCTGCATAAGGATGCGCTTATACACGATCAGCTGCTCCAGATAAAGTGGATCTGTCTGGGCCAGCAGAATATCCACGAATTTCCTTCTTTCCGAGCTGGTTCCGGTGATGATGGCCCCATCGTCCGGAGCCACCATGACTACCGGATAGCGGCCGATATGACTGGAATACCGGCTGTATGGAATATCATTCAGCCGGAAATCCTTTTTTCCCCCAATCCGCATCGTGCAACTGATCCGGTCATGCTGTCCAGCAGTGGTAAAATCTCCTTCTATGCGGAATCCTTCCGCATCAAACTGCACGCTGGGCTGATCCGCGGAATGAAAATAACTTCGGGTGCAGCACAGGTAATGTATGGCATCCAGCAAGGTGGTCTTCCCGGCTCCGTTAGGACCGGTGATGGCCGTAATCTTCCGGTCAAAGCTAAATGTTTGCTCCCTGTAGTTTTTAAAACGGGTCAGGGAAATATGGTTGATGGACAGCAGGAATCACAGAGTTAGGTGGTAAAATTCGGCAAAATCGGGGATAATCTCCTTCATTATATGACACCCGGTGCAGGTTCTGCCAGGGATGGAGTTACCGCCTGGTGGTGGATCCATTTCCGGTTCAGGTAATCCCTGGCCGGTTTTTCCAGCCAGCGGTAGGATGCCAGGGAAATCAGAATCAGGATAAAATTGAAGGAAATGGATACAATCCATTTGCCCAGGATACCGATATGCAGGGCATCGGTATGGAACATCCCCTGATAAGGAATATGCTGCCCCCGGATGACCAGTAAAATTATCGAAAAGAGGCCAATCTGCCACAGGTAAATGGAATAGGAGATATCCCCCAGGACCTGCAGGGGTTTCCAGGATAGCACCTGGCTCAACCGGCTGGCGTTCAGCGAGGCGGCAAACACCATACAGGCCATTGCGCCAACGATCAATAGATCAGAAACACCGGTATAAAGCAGCAGGAAAGTCAATATCCCTGCAGTCAGGAACCAACCATTTCCGCGGAACCTGGAGGACTCCTTCATCCGGTCATAAAGGGCATACAGGATCACCCCAGTGAAAAAGCCGAGTACACAGCGCAGGTAACCGAAATCAAAAGTCGTATCCAGGGTCTGGGTCTGGGTTAGCCGGTTGGTCAGGAACCAGTAACCAGTCAGGATCACCAGGATATATAATAAAAGCCGGATTGTTTTGCGTCCGAGGAATAAAAAAAGCAAAAAGGGAAATATCACATAGGTATACCATTCTGTGCTGATGGACCAGGCAGGGATATTCCAAGTCAGGTTTTTTTGGACATGCAGGGACTGGATCAGCAGCAGATTGGTCCAGATGGCATGAACTGTGTTGTAAGGTGCCCCCCAGGGAAGGCCGGTCAGGTAGAAAAAAATGATCAGGAACAACAGGGTAATCAGGTACAGGGGATAGATCCTGGCAAAAGTGGCCAGCATGATTTTTTTTAAGGTCCCCAATGCACCTTTCCCCGGAAATTATGGCCATATACAAGGACCATGACAAAACCGCTCAGCAGGAAGAATAAATCCACCATCAGGTAGGATTTATTGATCCGTTGTCCGTGGATGGGAAGGATCAGCTGACCCCATGCCCCTGGGCATGGTAAAGCACCACCAGAAAAGCGGCCATGCCCCGGATCGGAGTTAGGTTGGTCTGGTAGCTTTAAGGTAATTTCTTCAACATGGATTTAGGGTAACAAAAAAGGGATGATATTAATCAAAATCACTAGCCAGGCTGAAAAAGTATTTCTCCGGGGACCGGTTCGGTCAAAGGCAGGCCCTAAAATGGAGGAACATTTGGCCTGACCGGTACGGGCGGTAGTGGGTCAGTTTGAAATTTGGTGCTTGACCGAGTAAGTAAATAAGTTTCTATATTTGTGTTATGGCAAAAGCAAAGAGACCAGCCAATGTAGACCAAAGAGCAAAGAATATAGTAGATATAGCCACAGGGGCACCTAATGACTCTATGACCCAATAAAATGCTATTAAAGCTGCTGCATCTGCTTTAGGACGTTTGGGAGGCTGGAAAGGAGGAGCAGCAAGGGCAAAAGCATGATCCCCAAAGAAAAAATCTCAAATAGCTATAAAGGCTGCCTCTTCAAAATGGGGAAAGATATAATTAGATTCCTGATAATCAAAAGTTAATATCTTCGTTTTGGACGCTTAGCTCAATTGGATAGGGTGTCCTTTTGTTAAAGGGAAGGTTGCGGGTCCAACCCCCGCAGCGAATATTCAACCGAAAGGTTTCAATATACTATAAGCTGAACTTTCAGCCTATTTATTTTCCTTCAAATTGAATACCTATATTATCCTCTTTGAATAAATCGGGTAATGTGAAAATTGCTGCTTTTCTTATGATAATTTTTGGGTTTACGGAAGTTGTAACAAGTTTTAGACAGGAATTCTTTGGGTTGACAATTGCTCAAGCGACCATGTCTACTATTATTGGTGCAGCTATTGGGACTTTTTATTTTACGAGTGGCTTTCTTGTACTGACAAAAAGAAGAAAGGCAGCGATAGTAGCAATTGTATTGCTCATAGCTGATGCTATTGGACGGATTTTAATGGTATTGACAGGACTTTATCCTATTGGTGTTGGATACCAAACTTTTGGAATTATTACGGGAACATCGATTGTAATATTCTTTGCAATTTACATTGGAGCTAAATTAAAAGACTTCGTGTAAGAAATAAGCAGTACTAAAATTCAAACCGAGACACTAACCTTTTCATAGATATATTGCCGGAAAAGGGAAGTTGAATTAAAAAATATTAGTGAAAGATAGATATAAATATGGTATCGGTTTCTGGTCAGGCGCTGGCATTTACAGCTTAATCAATATGATCATGAATCTTAATCATAGAAGTCAGAGTAAAATCTGGGTTTACGACTTTATCATAACAAGTGTGGCTGTCCTTGGTTTGATTTTGTGCATTTATTTATTAAATAAAAGAAAAGAAAATTAATATTCATACTGACCCATAGCTTTACGGTCAGACAGCTTGGCACATTGTCAAAAATCATGTAAGTTTGCAGCCAAATCCAACCTCATTGGCGACCCGATTTACGAAGGAAACTTATCTGTATTGGTATGAACTGATGCTGCTGTTGCGCAGGTTTGAAGAAAAGGCGGGGCAGCTCTACGGCATGCAAAAAATCCGGGGATTCTGTCACCTGTATATCGGCCAGGAAGCCATCGCGGCGGGAGCCATGACGGCCACGACCCCTGGGGATAAGGTGATCACAGCCTACCGGGATCATGGCATGGCCCTTGCCAAGGGAATTTCGGCCAAATCATGCATGGCGGAACTTTTTGGGAAAGCTACAGGATGTTCCAAAGGGAAGGGAGGAAGCATGCATTTTTTTTCCCGGGAACATAATTTTTTTGGAGGGCATGGAATCGTGGGTGCCCAGATTGGAGTAGGTGCAGGGTTGGCATTTGCCGAGAAATACCGGGGGACCGGGGATGTAGTACTCTGCTTTTTCGGGGATGGTGCAGCCCGTCAGGGCGTGTTGCATGAGACTTTCAATATGGCCATGCTCTGGAAGCTTCCGGTGGTTTTCATTTGTGAAAATAATATGTATGCCATGGGGACCTCAGTCATAAGGACTTCCAATGTACTGGATATTTATAAACTGGCTGATGCGTATGATATGCCGGGTGATTCCATTGATGGCATGAAATGCGAGGAAGTGCATACCGGGATCGAACGGGCAGTGAAGAGGGCCAGGTTGGGGGAAGGGCCTACCCTGCTGGAAATCAAGACTTACCGGTATCGGGGACATTCGATGAGCGATCCGGCTAAGTACAGGACCAAGGAGGAGGTGGAAGAATACCGGGAAAAAGATCCCATAAACCAGGTGGAAAAACTGTTGCTGGACAACAAATGGGCTACTGCAGAGGATATTGCTGCCATCGCAGATCGGGTGAAAGCCGAAGTGGAAGACGCGGTGAGCTTTGCGGAACAATCCCCCTGGCCGGATGAAGGGGAGTTACTGAAGGATGTCTATGTGGAAAACGACTACCCTTTTATTACCGATTAACAAGCTTTACAAGTTATCATTTTCATTACAAGGAAAATTAGCGCATGGCAGAACCTAAAAATAAACCCCGGACCAATCCTAAAGCATCCGGCAATTTTGACCTGCAGGATTCCGTGCACTGGACGGAAAACCTATACCGGAAACATACCCGCCTAATCAATGGAATTGGGATCGCCATCATCCTGGTCATCAGCGGGTATTTCGGATATCGCAAATTATATATTGCACCCCGGGAGGTTAAAGCCCTGTCCATGGTATTTAAGGCTCAGCAGTATTTTGACCGGGATTCCCTGAATCTGGCCCTGAACGGGGACGGAAATAATTATGGTTTTCTGGCAGTGATCAGGCGGTATGGAAATACGCAGGTGGGCCAGACAGCAAAATATTGCGCTGGCGTGATTTATGTCCGGATGGGGCATTACCGCAAGGGGATCAGTTACCTCAAGCAATTCAACGCAGGGGACAAGATTGTTCAGGCCGTGGATTACGGCCTGATCGGAGATGCCTATATGCAACTGGGCAATACCAAGGCAGGTATCCGGTATTATGAAAAAGCAGGTCATTACAATAGCAATGAAATTGTTTCCCCCCTTTACCTGATGCGGGCCGGACTGGCCCTGGAAAAAGCGGGTAAGCCCAAGGATGCCATGGCTATTTATAAGGAGATCAAATCTAAATATCCGGAGAGTATGCAGGGAAGGGATATTGATAAATACCTTGCCCGTCTCGGTGATTTTGAATAATTTCCGGCTGGTCTCATTCCCCATCCCATGTCCAGTTCCCCCAGCAGCCTGAATGCATTTGTCGGTGCAAGCCAGCCGGCAGATGCCAGAATAGTGATCGTGCATAGCCTTTGGCATGAACAAATCGTACACCGCCTGTTAACTTCCTGTAAAAAAGCCCTGCTGGACCAGGGGATTGTCCCGTTGGAGACCATCGCCGTTCCCGGAGCATTTGAACTTACTTTCGCCTGCAGGAGGTATCTGGAAACCAGGGGAATGGGCAGGGAAGCCCCTGAAGCACTCATCGCCCTGGGTTGCGTGATCCGGGGAGGAACCCCCCATTTTGAATATATCTGCCAGTCCGTTGTTCAGGGACTGACAAGCCTGAATCTTTCCGGGCAAGTCCCCGTCATATTCGGGGTGCTGACAGCAGACCATGAACAGCAGGCCCTGGACAGGTCGGGAGGTCCCCAGGGCGACAAAGGACTTGAAGCCGCCCTGACTGCGCTTCGGATGGTCACTTTATCCAGAAGCTGGCTTGGCTGAGACAGGACCGATTATTTCAGCAGCTGACTCCCGAGGAATTGCCTAATTTTGCCCGGCTTATTTCACCTGGATGGTTGTAAATCTCTTTGTTCCCTGTTTTGTCGATCAGCTATACCCGAATTCTGCCTTCAATATGGTCAGGGTGCTGGAAAAGCTCGGCTGCCAGGTTCATTATAACACCAACCAGACCTGCTGCGGACAACCTGCATTCAATGCAGGATATTGGCATGAAGCCAGGGCCGTAGGCCGTAAATTCCTGAAAGATTTTTCGGGGTTTGATTATGTGGTTTCCCCCGGTGCATCCTGCACCGGATTCATCCGAAATTATTACCATAAGCTCTTTGATAATTCAGCGGCCCATAATGAGGTAAAGCAACTGCGTAAAAACTGTTTTGAGTTTACAGAATTTCTTACTGAAGTCCTTGGCGTGTCTGATGTCGGAGCTTCTCTGGCCGGTGTGGCTACCTATCATGATTCCTGTTCAGCCCTTCGGGAATGCGGAATCCGGGATGCCCCCCGCAAATTACTGGAAAAGGTGAAGGGCCTGGAACTCCGGGAAATGACTGATACGGAAACCTGCTGTGGGTTTGGAGGAACCTTTGCCGTGAAATTCGAATCAGTTTCCGTGGCCATGGCTGATCAGAAGATAAACCATGCCCTGGATACCGGATCTGCCTACCTGATTTCCACCGACCTTTCCTGCCTGTTACACCTGGAAGGGTATATACTCAGGAAAGGATTGAACATAAAAACGATGCATATTGCAGATGTGCTGGCAAGTGGTTGGTAAATATTCAACGGAAGGACAGATGACATACTGGCTGGTCAAATCAGAACCTGATGTATTTGGGTGGGATGATTTTGTCCGGGAAGGGAAGACTTCCTGGGACGGGGTGCGCAGTTATGCTGCCCGGGGTAACTTAAAAGCGATGCAGAAGGGGGATAAAGTGTTGTTCTACCATAGCAATAGGGGCTTATGTATTACCGGCATTGCCCGGGTGTCCAAATCCGCTTACCCGGATCCTACCTCACCGGAAGGCCAATGGCATTCCGTGGAGTTAGCCCCCCTGAAAGCACTCCGCCAGCCGGTTACCCTGGCCCAGATTAAAGCAGAGCCCAGACTGAAAGACCTGGAATTGGTCCGTATCGGGAGACTTTCCGTATCCAAGGTAAGTCCGGTACAGTGGACGGTCATCCTGGAATTGGGGAAAACCCATGCTGCCCGTTAGCCGGCCGACCGGGATCCCCGCTCCCGGTGGGCGGTTATTTTTCCAACAGGTAAACTCATGATCAGACAGAAATTGGTTATCCTGAGTGGCGCTGGCATCAGCGCCGAAAGCGGGCTGAACACTTTCCGGGACAACGATGGTCTCTGGGAGGGCTATGATGTGCAAGAAGTGGCCTCCCTGGAAGGCTGGGTCCGTGATCCTGCCAGGGTACTGGAATTCTATAACCAACGGCGCAAGGCAGTGACGGAAGCCAGTTCGAATGCAGCACATACCCAGCTTGCCGACCTTGAAAAATGGTATGAGGTGACCATTATCACCCAGAATATCGATGACCTCCATGAACGGGGAGGATCAAGCCTGGTCATTCACCTCCATGGTGAAATCTTTAAAATGCGCAGTTGCAGCAATCCCGAGCTGATTTATGAAATCAGGGGAAGCATCAATCTGGGCGACCAGGCAGCAGATGGGGGGCAGCTAAGGCCCCATATCGTCTGGTTCGGGGAACAGGTGCCGATGATCGGGGCAGCCATAGAAAGGGTCCGGATGGCAGATCTGTTTGTGCTGATCGGTACATCCCTGAATGTATACCCGGCAGCCGGACTCATGGACTACCTGCCTCCCGGTGTGCCCAAATATATTATTGACCGGAAAATACCTCCGGTTAAGGGATACCATAACCTGCACCTCATCGAACAGCCGGCCACAGCCGGAGTAAAAATTTTGTTGGACAAACTCAAACCCCCTGATTGAATATTTTCCACTCATGCAGCATTTGCCGGTAAAAACATGTCTGATGATTAATAACTTATCCAATATGTTGAAAATTTTCCTTTTATCCTCGATGGCCATTTTTTGTTTAGGGAGTGCGCTGGCCCAGGACAGTTCCCGGTGGAGCGTAATGGCCGTTGCCGGGTATACCACGTCCAATATGGCAGGCAGCAGCTCAGGGAATTATGGGACTGTGGCAGGCCAGGGTAATAATCAATATTATAACAATGGAACCGGGGGCCAGAAACTTCGCATGGGATGGAATGGCGGTATTCAGGTGGCCTACGAGTTAGGCAGGCGGGTATTTATCCAGGCCGGGCTGAACCTCGTAGTCCGGGGAGGAGCCATACAGCTGAATGAATATTTCCCATCGGGCTCATTCAATTCCCAGGAAGTCCCGGTCACTGGAAAATCAGTATTTGCCTTCAATTACCTGACCATCCCCGTGGTTTGGAAATTATACCTGGGAAAACATCGGCCTATTTACCTGGAAGCCGGAGCTTATTATGGTTCCCTGCTCGCGGCCTCAGAGAATGGCAGCTTCGTGTACAATGGCAGCAATATTCATTATACCAACAATTTAAACAGCAATTATAATTTGAGTGATCTGGGATATATACTCGGTATGGGATGGGAGAGAAAATTATCCAAACGGGGGAAATTATTTATAGACCTGCAGGTGGACAGAAGTCAGTTTACCATCGGGTCCGTCTCGGTACCAGGAGGTAAACCTGAGTTATTTAACCAGTCCTTGAGCCTTTCAGCCGGGTACCGGTTTACGCTCTGAATATACCCCTTCCGGTTCAGCCTGGACGGGGTATTAAATTCCGCTACCTTTGCATCCGGAAATCCCCTACATGAAAACAAAGGCTGCCGGTAAAGACCGGATCAATATTATCACCCTGGGTTGTTCCAAGAATCTGGTGGACAGTGAGCAGTTGGCTGGTCAGCTGGCTGCGAGCGGTATCGGGGTAATACATGAAGATCGGACAAAGCGACATAATATATCCGTGATCAATACCTGTGGCTTTATTGACCGGGCCAAAGAAGAATCTGTCCACACCATCCTTCAGCAGGTGGAGCTGAAACGCAGGGGACAGCTCGATAAAGTTTTTGTAACGGGATGCCTGAGTGCCCGGTACAGGGATGAACTTTCCCTGGAGATTCCTGAAGTGGATGACTGGTTTGGAACACAGGAGCTTCCTGCGTTACTTCACCGGCTGGGAGCAGATTACCGGACAGAACTCCTGGGTGAACGGCTCTTGCACACTCCTGGACATTATGCCTACCTGAAAATCTCGGAAGGATGCAACCGGACCTGCGCTTTTTGTGCCATTCCCCTGATGCGGGGAACCCATGTATCCAAACCTATGGAGCAGGTGCTGGCGGAAGCCAGGAAGCTTGTGGCGGGGGGAGTACGGGAAATCCTCCTCATTGCCCAGGAACTGACTTATTACGGGCTGGACCTGTACCAAAAAAGGATGCTTCCTCAGCTGCTGGACCAGCTGGCTGACATACAGGGGCTGGACTGGATCCGGCTGCACTATGCCTATCCGGATAAATTTCCGATGGAGATCCTGGAGGTCATGAAAGCTCGGGAAAATATCTGCAAATACCTCGATATGCCCCTTCAGCATATCAATGACCGGATTTTATCTGCCATGCGAAGAAGGATAACCAGCCAGGGAATCCGGGAACTGATTGGCAGTATCCGCGAGCAGGTTCCCGGAATCAGTCTGCGCACCACCCTTATTGTGGGATTTCCCGGAGAGACCAGCAGCGAATTCGAAGAATTGATGGATTTTGTCCGGGAAACCCGGTTTGACCGGCTGGGTATTTTCACCTATTCCCCCGAAGAGGGGACCCGGGCCTATCCTTTACCCGATGATGTCCCGGCAGAACAAAAAGCGCAGCGGGCCGCAGAGATCATGGACCTTCAGCGGGAGATATCCCTGGAGCTGAATTTGGGCAAGGTGGGAAGTATCCTGAACGTGCTGGTCGATAGAAAGGAAGCCGACCGGTGGATTGGCCGCACCAGCGCCGATTCGGTGGAGGTGGATAATGAGGTGATCATCCATGGGGATACCGAGCTACGATGTGGCCAATTCGTAGCAGTGAAAATCCTGCAGGCCTATGATTATGACCTGGAAGGCATTGCCTGGGTTCCCTGAACCACAAATCCCGGGATGTACTTTTAACTGCTGAACTGAATGGCTTTCCGTTACCTACAAATCCCTTACGCATCCACAGGATATTTCAGTTCCCTTATCCTGGACTACCTGGAGGAAAAGGAAAATCTCCGGCCATTTTACCAATATTCCCCCATCCACCCCGATTTTGATACCATCATCAGAAATCGCAGGCAATTCCCTGTAGACCGGGAACTGCTGGTCAGGGAATTGCAAAGGCAATATCAAGGCCTGGATACCAGTGAGCGGGTAAAAGCAAATATTGAACAGCTCAGGTTTCCGGATACTTTTACCGTTTGCACCGCCCATCAACCCAATATATTCACCGGATACCTGTATGTCATTTACAAACTGATCCAGGCCATCAGGCTGGCTGATGACCTGAAAAAAAAATATCCGGATTTGCATTTTGTTCCGGTGTATTATATGGGCAGTGAGGATGCTGACCTGCAAGAGTTGAACAAGATCCGGATCTCCGGTAAAACCTTGAGCTGGGAGACTCCCCAAACCGGAGCAGTAGGCCGGATGAACACCGAGGGACTGGATAGGCTGATTGGCGAAATCAGGGAAAACATACCCCATGGTGAGCATGCCGCTAACCTCATGGCCCTCTTTGAAAATGCCTATCTGCAGCAAGTGAATATTCAGCAGGCCTTCCTTCACCTGGTCAATGCCCTTTTCGGACATTTCGGCCTCGTCGTCCTCATTGCCGACACCCCGGCTTTTAAACAACAGTTCCTCCCGGTTATCCGGGAGGAACTGTTCCATTCTCCATCCCGGAAGATCCTCGGAACCACCATTGAATCACTCTCCGCCCAATATCATATTCAGGCAAAACCCCGGGAAATCAACCTGTTTTATCTGGAGGGACAGATCCGGGAAAGGCTGATCCAGGATAAAGACGGATGGAGGGTCATGAATACCTCATTAACGTTCAGTCCGGCGGCATTGGAAACAGCGTTAATCACTCATCCGGAACGGTTCAGCCCAAATGTGATCCTGAGGGGGTTGCTGCAGGAAAGCATTCTGCCTAACCTGGTGTTTATCGGAGGGGGAGGGGAGCTGTCCTACTGGCTGGAACTTAAGGGCCTGTTTGATCATTTTAACATTCCCTACCCCCTGCTTTTATTGCGTAACTCAGTATGTTGGATTGACCCACAAAGCCAGTCCAGGCTGGAAAAACTGGGCATAACGCCTGCCGATTTGTTCCTCCCCGCAGAACAGCTCATTACTGATTTTGTCAGACGCAATACCACAACCGGGCTGGACCTGATCGCTGAAAAGGAGCAGGTCCTGCAGGTTTTTGACCAGCTGGCGACCCGGGCAGCCCAGACAGATCCTACCCTGGTGGAAGCTGTCCATGCCCAGCGGGCCAAAGCCATGAAGGCCCTGGATAAGGTAGCCCTTAAGTTGCTCAGGGCACAGAAGAAGAAAATGTTGCTCCGCACCGATCAGATCAGGGCGGCGCGCGATAAACTTTTCCCAGGCAATTCCCTCCAGGAAAGGACGGAGAATATGATTCCATACTATGTCAGGTACGGCCCTGAATATCTGGATATCCTGTATCATGCCCTGGACCCCATGTCCAACCAATTCCTCTTTTTGCTGGAATCCTAGATATCGCAAACATCAGCATTGGCCGGTGGCATGAGCCAGACTTGAAGAAAACATGGGCCGACCCAATACTCGACCACCCTGCTTTTCCACAATTGTGTATAAATAGTTGTCGGACTGGGACGCTAATTGGTTAATTTACCAGGCTTGAACAGGGATATCAGTTAATTTTGATATTAAATCTTCGGACACGTGCGTTTAAAATCATTAGAGATCAAGGGATTCAAAAGCTTCGCGGACAAAACCGTGATCAATTTCGACGAAAAGATAACCGGTGTAGTGGGTCCGAACGGATGCGGCAAGAGCAATATCGTGGATTCGATCCGTTGGGTGATCGGGGAACATAAAATTGCCAATCTCCGCTCCGAGAACCTGGAAGGTCTGGTCTTTAACGGGTCCAAAGGAAGGTCGGCCAGCGGCCTGGCCGAAGTTTCCCTCACTTTTGATAATACGCGCAATGTGCTGCCCACGGAATTCACCACCGTGACCATAACCCGGAAATTCTTCAAGAACGGGGAAAGCGAATACCGGCTCAATGATGTGTCCTGCCGCCTGAAGGATATCCATAACCTGCTGATGGATACCGGAGTGAGCCCTGATTCCTATTCCATCATAGAATTAGGCATGGTGGATGACCTGATCGGGGATAAGGATAACAGCCGGCGCAGAATGCTGGAACAGGCTGCGGGTATTTCCATTTATAAAACCAGAAGAAAGGAAGCCGCCCTGAAACTGGAAGCCACCGCAGCCGATCTGAACCGGATCGAGGACCTGCTTTTTGAAATCAGCCATAACCTGAATACCCTGGAATCCCAGGCCAGGAAAGCGGAACGGTATAACGAGATTAAAAGGGAATACCGGGAAATAAGCATTGAGCTGGCCAAAGCCACCCTGGAAGGGTTCAATCTCAGTTA